>CAYNDC010000180.1:719-3598 GCA_964396085.1 uncultured Clostridium sp.
CGCGGGCGGCTCGAGCAGCGCGCGTATTATCCTTACGCACATTTTGCCCAACGCCGTGGGCGTCATCATCGTCAACACCACGCTCAACGTGGCGAAGATTATTTTATACCAATCCACGCTGAGCTTCCTGGGCCTTGGCATGCCGCCACCGGCGCCCGAGTGGGGGCAGATGCTCTCCGAGTCGCGCCAGTATCTGCGCGATTATCCGCATCTGATGATATTTCCCGCGGCCGCGATCGTGCTTACGGCATGTTCGGTCAACCTTGTGGGCGACGGATTGCGCGATGCGCTCGATCCGCACCTCAAGTCCTGACAGGCTAGGCATAAAGGGAGGGGTAATATGGAAAATATTGCAAACGACGTCATCCTCGATATTCAGGATCTGCGCGTCATTTATAAGACGGACCTTGAAACCGTCAGTGCCGTCAACGGCATTAACCTCAGCATCGCTAAGGGCAAAACCTTCGGCCTGGTGGGGGAAACCGGCGCGGGTAAAACCACAACGGCCCTTTCGATCCTCCGGCTGCTGCCCAGCAACACAGGCAGGATTACAAACGGCAAAATCATGTTCAACGGGCGGGACCTTTTGGGGCTTGATGAGCCGCAGATGCGTTCCGTGCGCGGCAACCTGATCTCGATGGTGTTCCAGGATCCCATGTCCTCGCTCAACCCCGTGTATACGGTGAACGATCAGATTGGCGAGGCGATCCGCCTGCACAATGCGGATATCTCCAAGGAAGAGGTCGAAAGGCGCGTGGATGACATGCTCCAGCTCGTGGGCATCATGCCCTCGCGCAAGCACGACTATCCGCACCAGTTCTCGGGCGGCATGAAGCAGCGCGTGGTCATCGCCATGGCTCTTTGCTGCGAGCCGGAGCTACTCATCGCGGATGAGCCAACCACAGCGCTCGATGTCACCATTCAGGCGCAGGTGCTTGCGATGATCCGCGAGCTGCGGGATCGGCTTGGCACATCCATGCTCATGATCACGCACGATTTGGGCATCGTCGCGCAGACCTGCGACGATGTGGGTATTATGTATGCGGGCGAGATCGTTGAATCCGGCCCAATCGAGCTGATCTTCAGCGAGGGGGACCATCATCCGTATACGGTGGGCTTATTTAACTCGATTCCGAACCTCTCCTCGCGCGCGTCGCGCCTAAAGCCCATCCCCGGGCTGATGCCGGATCCCACAAACCTGCCCGTTGGCTGTGTGTTCGCGCCCCGCTGCGCGCACCGGATGGAGATTTGCGAGAAGGAACACCCCGTGGTGCGCAGGAACGGCGCGCACAGGCTGTGCTGCCACTTGTTCAACCACTATCCCCAGGATCAGGGAGGCGATGAGAATGGAAAAGACTAATCTAACCCCGCTCGTGGAAACGGTTGAGCTCAAGAAATATTTCAAGCTCAAGGGCGGCGCGAAGCTGCATGCTGTCGACGGCATCAACCTGAAAATCTACCCAGGGCAGACGCTTGGCGTCGTGGGGGAATCCGGTTGCGGAAAGTCCACGCTCGGCCGCACGATCTTAAAGTTGATCGAACCGACCGGCGGCCAGGTTATCTTTGATGGCAAGGATATCACCGAAATTCGCTCGAGCAGGATGCACGCCATGCGCAAGGAGATGCAGATCATCTTCCAGGACCCATATTCCAGCATCGACCCGCGCAAATCCGTTATCGAGGTAATCGCGGAGTATATGCTTATCCACCGGATGTATCGCACGCGTCACGAAACCTTCAACCGTGCGGTGGAGCTGATGGATATGGTGGGCCTTGCAAGGAGATACGCAAACTCCTACCCGCATGAGCTGGACGGCGGCCGCCGCCAGCGCATCGGCATCGCGCGCGCTCTTTCGCTCAACCCGCGCTTCATCGTTTGCGACGAGCCGGTTTCCGCGCTCGATGTCTCCATCCAGGCGCAGATATTGAACCTGCTCATGGACTTGCAGGATGAACTGGGCCTCGCATATATGTTCGTCACGCACGACCTTTCGGTCGTCAAGCACATTTCCAATGACATCATGGTCATGTACCTTGGAAAATGCGTGGAGCTGGCTCCCTCGGATGAGCTCTTTGCAAATCCGCTGCACCCCTATACCAAAGCGCTGCTCGCGGCGATTCCCGAGCCCGACCTTGAGCGCCGCAACAAGGAGTTCAAGGTCATCCGCGGCGAGGTTACAAGCCCCATCAACCCCAAACCAGGGTGCCGGTTTGCCGCGCGCTGCGAATACTGTATGCCCGAATGCACGCAAGCGGATCCGCAGTTTATCGAGGTAACCCCCGGCCATTATACCGCCTGTTATTACGTCAACGGCAATTAAGCGATTCCAGCGAGAGCGCCGCGGTTTGACCGTGGCGCTCCTGCGTGAAAAAAAGCGAAAATGAACATCCAAGAGGAGGCAAGCAATGGTTATCGGCATACCCAAGGAAGTTAAAAAGAACGAATATCGCGTGGCTGCGACTCCTTCCGCCGTGGCGACGCTTGTGCGCGCGGGCAACACGGTGCTCTTCGAGCACGACTGCGGCGTAGGCTCCGGCTTTGACGACGCGCAGTACGCTGCGGCGGGCGGCGTGCTCGCCTCGCATGAGGAGCTTTACCGCGCATGCGATATGCTCTACAAGGTCAAGGAGATCGAAGAGGAGGAGTACGAGCTGCTTCATGACAAGCAGATCGTATTCACATACCTTCATTCCAACGCGCATCCTGAAATGACGCAGCAACTCATCGCACGCAACATCACGGGTATCGCCTACGAGGATATCGACGACGAGCACGGCGAGTTCCCTCTCCTTTCCCCGATGAGCGAGTTGGCCGGCAAGGGCGGTTTCATCGCCGCGCTGTACTTCTCCCAGTCCGTACACGGCGGCAAGGGGCTTCT
>CAYNDC010000181.1:0-3584 GCA_964396085.1 uncultured Clostridium sp.
ACGGGACGACGAAGAATGTATCATACGGGTAGCCACCGATGGCATTCTCAAAATAGGAAAGCGCGGCAGCGGCGGCGTCCGCCAGGTATTCGGCATGGCGGCGGTTGCTCCCAAAGGCATAAACCATCGTATAGCCGTTTTCGCTCATCCGCTCCTCAATGTGCGGGTTCTTTAGGAGGGCGAGGGCGAAGTCCCGCGTTTCGGCGGCGGAAATATACCAGGTGGTAACGCGGCCCTCGCTCGTTTTTTCCACGAGGCTGCCGGTGTGCGCGAGTTCCCACCCCGCGGGCGCGCTCACGGCTACTTTATAATCCGCGCACGCGCTGTAGAAAGCGTCCCCGGCGGCGACATATGCATCGCTGCGCCACGCGCCGTTTTCATAAACCGCAGCGATGGGCAAGACATTGCCGAGCATAATGCCCGTTTCGTTGATGCCAAAGCGGCTGCCGGTTTTCGGCAGGGCGACCCTGAAGGTGAGAAAAATGCGCGCCGTCTCTCCCGGGGCGATCTCCGTGGGAAGCGGAACATTCAACATGCTTTGGTTCTCGCCGGATAGGGTATAATAGACCGCCTCATCGTTGACGGCGACGCGATCTATGACCATCGAGCCGGGACTCACATCGTCGGGATACAGGTGCAGCTTGACCTCGTAGAGCACATCCTCGCTTTGATTGAGGTAAGTGAGCCGCATCGCCCCTTCAAGGGAGGGTGCCGAATCGTCCGCAAACACCGTGAGCGCGACTTCATACAGGCTCCTCTTTGGCTGAAGCTGCCCCGCATCGGTCGGCTGCACCGCCGAGGGGGACGGGCTTTGCGCGCCGCCGGGCGATGGTTGACCCGCCGTGCCGGGCGTTGGCGCAGACGAAGGCGCAGGCGTTCCCAAAAACGCAGGTGTACCGAAAACGCCAAAGCCAAAGCACACGAACGCGGCGACGGCAAGCACCGCCGCCGCAGACGCTACAATGAAAAGGATGCGGCGCCTTTTTCTGCGCCGGGAGCTCTTCATCCGCCGCGCCCCTTATCTCGGGTGGAGCCCGCCGTCGTTATTCCCCGTAGTGCCGCCGGAAGGCGTGCTCATGGAGCCTGTGGAAGTGGGTTCACCCAACGTGCCCGCGGAGCCTGCATCCGTTATCACGCCGCCGCCGGCCGGGGCGGAAGCGTCAAGCGTGGGATAAACATAGTCCTCAATCGCACGGATGTACTTCACGCGCATGTAGCCTGAAACGCCTTCATACGAGCCGTACCACCAATATTCGCCCTCACGCTTGGCGATCTCAACCCGCGCGCCTCCCGGAATGCGCACGAGCGTTTTTGAACTGGTGTTCATGCTCGCGTAGACGTACGTGCGGCTCTTTGCGGCGTAGGCCGTGGCGCTCGCTTGCGCTGCGTCAGGATAAGCGAGAAGGTATTGCGACTTCACATAGCCCAACGAGCCCTGCGAAGTTTTCACCTTGCACCATTCCGGCCCGATTTGCAGCAGCAGCACCTTGTCGCCCCTTTTGAGCGTGGCGAGTGTTGAATCCCGCGAGGTGGAGAATCCCGTGCGAAGCGGCGTATTATCCGCATTGATCAGCGCGGGGACCGCTCCCGGCGCAGCCTTAGTATCGCCGGGCTGCACATATTTGTTATAAGGAAGCATCTTCTTTTTAAGGGCGGCAGCGAGCGGCTCGTTCTTGGCGTTCTTAACGATCTTACAAACGGTTCCCGGCGGGCAGTTATAGTAAATCCACTGGGCGATCTCCGGAAGCACGCGCACGCAGCCGTGGGATACATTCTTGCCCAAATCGTTATATGCGGATTTGGACATGCTGGTGAGCTTTGTGGAATTGTACATGACAGAGTGAATATAAATTCCCCGCACCACCTGCGACCAGTACTGCGCGTACTGTCCGAAGGCCACGAAGTATCCGAAGCGCTCCTTGAGTTCCCCCATCCGATAGGTGCCCACGCCCGTGGGGTTCTGGGCATTGCCGGTCGTGCACAGGCCTTGCAGCACGATTGAGCCGCCGATGCTCCCTTCGTAGACGGTGATGATCTGGTTGGTCAGGTCGATTTCGACGACGTATTTATTGGGGTCGGTGTTGTCATAATCCACCTTGCTGCTCCAGCCCGGAAGCGTTTGCGCGCTGGCCACCGCCGGCAGCAATGCGAAGCAGCAGGTCAGCGCCAGTACAAATGCGATCATTCTCCTTGCCATGTCTTTCCTCCCTTTGGTTTGCCCGGCGCGCCAAGGCGCCGTATGGTTACGATGTTTTTCCATCCCTTTCCCCAAGCCCGCTCGCATCGAGCAGATCCTCCGTCACGGAAGGCCCGCGTGAGAGCCTGCACAGGAAATAGGTGATTGTAAAGCAGACGATAAGGAGCGCCGCATCCAGCACGATTCCCCAGCCGGAGCCGATGCCCGGGAAAATGACGACGACGGACGCCAGTAGCAGCCCCAGCGCGCCGTAATACGCATAGCCGTGATGGCGCTCGAACAGGCGTTGCACGAGGGTGATGAGCAAGCCGATCATCGCGAGCGCGCCCAGCCCTGCGAAGAAGAGAACCGGAATCTCAAAGCGGTTGAACGCCGCGAGAAATGGCTCATACACGCCAAGATGCATCATAATAAAAGAGGTGCTCACCCCGGGGACAACCACGCCAAGGCCCATGAGCGCGCCGCTGAGCGCGGCTGTCCAGCCGTTGAGCGGCAACGCTTCCCCGCCGCCCAGGAGATGCTCAACGAGGGTGATGACGCCGATGATGCCTGCCCCGGCGAGCACGCCGAATAAATAGCGCTTGCGAAAGCCGCCTTCGTTCGCCTCCCCGATGAGGGAAGGCACTCCGCCCAGCACCATGCCCATAAGCGCCCACATAACCGGGCGCCTGCCGTTGAGCAGCAGCCATTCAACGATGCGGCTCATAGCCAGAAGCCCCACCAAGCCGCCGATGCCAAGCGGAAGCAGAAACGCGGCGTTTTTACGAAATGCCTTTCTTAAGTTCGTCACCGCATCCAGCACGGGACGGTAAACTCCCATGGAAACGGCAAGCACGCCGCCGCTTGCACCCGGCAAAATGGCAGCGATGCCGATCACGATGCCCTTGACCAGCCTTATGAAGAAACCTCCGGCTTTATTCATCGCAACCTCCTCTACGGCGCTTGGCCGCATATCTTTATAGTTTAGCAGATACCGCCCGCGATTGCACCCGCTAAGCCAAACATTTACATTTCTTTCATCATCGGGTTGTTACATTCTTTAATCGTCGAGTTGCTTCTTGCATTGTTCGAAAAAATGAGGTATCATATTCAAGCATGATTTTTGCACGGTGGGAATGCTTCAAAAAGGATTCCCCCACTAAGCAAAAGCATACCAACGCGGAGTGGTATCGAAGTGGTCATAACGGGCCGCACTGGAAATGCTGTGGCGGTGCGCCGAAAAAACTGAATACTATGCAATCTGGTAGACTGTGGAGAGTTGGCTGAGTGGTCGAAGGCGCACGACTGGAAATCGTGTTTACGGGGAACCGTAACTAGGGTTCAAATCCCTAACTCTCCGCCACAAAGGTAGTCAGTCAATGATACAAATTGACTGACTACCTTTTAA
>CAYNDC010000182.1:0-3568 GCA_964396085.1 uncultured Clostridium sp.
TGTTTGCGGGAGGATTTTTTATGGGACGCAGGGTCAGGGAGCTTGAGCAGGCGCTCAGCCAGAAGGAAACCGAACTCAACAGCCTCCGGCAGCAGGTGGCTGAGCTTGGCGCCACCGTGGAGAAATACAGGTATCAGGAATCCGCCATCGCCGGCGCTTTGACCAAGGCTCAAGCCGCGGGGGAGAGAATCATTCAGGAGGCGGAGGAGGAGAATGCGGCGATTTTGCGCCGCGCGGCCGACGATAAACGCGAGGCCGAACTCGAGGCACGCGGTCTGATTGAGGATGCACAGCGCCGCGCTGCGCTCATCGAGGAGGAGGCCAAGCAAAAGGCGCGCCAGACGGCAGCGCGCGCCGAGGGCTTTATGGAAAACTACCGCACGAGCGCGCAGAAGCTCGTGGCGGAGTTCAGGAAAACAGCCACCATGGCCGCAGATCAAGCAACGCGCTTTGTCGGCAACATGAACGAGCTTGAGCGCGGGCTTGACCAGTCCGTGGAGATCACCCACGAGTACGACCACCTCTCGGCCATGCACGAAACCCCCGCGCAGGACATGCCCGATGACTATACCGATCCTGCCTCGCTCATGCGCAGCATCTACGCCATCGAGCAGAGGGATCTGCCCGAGCTGCAGGAAGAGCCCGAACCTATCTTGGATGCCGATCCCCAGATGGAGCTTCCCCTTGAAGAGGAACCTGAACCGGAAACGGTTTGGCAGGAGCATAAAACGGCCGATCCGTTCACCTCCTGGGCAGGCTCGCTCGAGCAAAGCGAAGCGGTGGCGCAGCCTTGGGGGAAAGAGACCATATCCCTCGACGACAGGGACGACGGGCGCGTGTGGACGGTGGAGGAGATTGTCGAGCGCACGAGCGCAGACGGCAACGCCGAGATCGACGACGAGCTCAACGCCATCATCGAGGATGTGCTTCGCGGTTCTTGACGAACCGGAGCTGCGGGTGATATAATCCGCACAGATATTACGCATATTGGCGATGAACGGGAACATACACCGCTTCGCGCAAAGAGAGCGCGCCTCGTGGCTGAGAGGGCGCGCGCGCAGGGCAGGCGGTGTTATCCGGCCCCGGAAGCCGCGCGGAGGGAATGCCGCGCCGCGTGAGCGCGATATAGCTCGATTTAGACCCAATTAAGGTGGTACCGCGAAAGACTCGCCCTTATGAAAATAAGGGCGATTTTTATTATTAAAAAATGATAGTGGGCAACAGCTCAAACGGAGGATGTATGGCAAACAAGAGGGAGGACGAATTCGTCCAACACATCGCGTCCCGCACGGAGGATTTTTCCCAGTGGTATACGGATGTGATCATGAAGACCGATATGGTCGATTATTCGGATGTCAAGGGCTGTATGGTCATCAAACCCTACGGTTACGGCGTGTGGGAACTGATTCAGCAGCACATGGATGCACGCTTCAAGGCGACGGGACACAAGAACGCCTACTTCCCGCTGTTCATTCCCGAGAGCCTCTTGATGAAGGAGGCGGAGCACGTCGAGGGCTTCGCGCCCGAGGTCGCGTGGGTGACGATGGGCGGCACGGAGCAGTTGGCCGAGCGCCTCGCCATCCGCCCCACGAGCGAGACGGTCATCGGTGCCATGTACTCGCGCTGGATCCAATCCTACCGCGACCTGCCCATGCTCCTCAACCAATGGTGCAACGTCGTGCGCTGGGAGAAGAGCACGCGGCCGTTCCTTCGCACGAGCGAGTTCCTCTGGCAGGAGGGCCACACCGCCCACGCTACCGCTGAGGAGGCACAGGAGGAAACCATGCGCATGCTCGAGGTTTACCGTGAGTTTGCGCAGAATGTGCTCGCCATCCCCGTGATCGTGGGCAAGAAGAGCGAGAAGGAGAAGTTCGCGGGCGCGGTCGCAACCTACACCATGGAGGCCATGATGCAGGACGGTAAGGCCCTGCAGATGGGCACCTCGCACTACCTCGGGCAGAACTTCGCAAAGGGATACGACATCACCTACCTTTCCCGCGAGGGAAAGCTCGAATATTGCCACACGACCTCCTGGGGCACCTCAACACGCATGATCGGCGGCATTATCATGGTGCATGGGGACGATCGCGGGCTCATGCTTCCCCCGCGCGTCGCGCCTACGCAGGTGGTGATCCTGCCCATCGCCCAGCACAAGGAAGGCGTGCTCGACAAGGCCTATGAACTCAAGCGCCTTCTTGCGGACGCCGGCGTGCGCGTGGAGCTGGACGACAGCGACAACAGCGCGGGTTGGAAGTTCAATGAGTGGGAGATGAAGGGCGTACCCGTGCGCCTCGAGGTTGGCCCCAAGGACATTGAGAAAAACCAGGTCGTTCTCGTGCGGCGCGACAACCATGAGAAAGCCTTCGTCCCGATGGCGGGGTTGGCCGAGAGCATCAAAACCCTGCTCGATGACGTGCACGAGGGCATGCTCGCGCGCGCTCTGGCCTTCCGGGAAGAGAAGACCGTGGATGCCGTGGACTTTGAGCAGCTCCGGGAAGGCGTTACCAAAGGCTTCGTGCGCGCCATGTGGTGCGGCGAGCGCAGCTGCGAGGAGCAGATCAAGGCCAAAACCGGCGCGACGACGCGCTGCATGCCCCTCGAGCGCGACAGCGAGCGCGAGGAAAAGCTGGGCTGCACCTGCGTTCACTGTGGCAAGCCCGCAAAGGCCATGACGTATTTTGCCAAGGCGTATTGAGCGCTTGCCGATAGGGAACCAACCAATAGCGAGCGTAATGATGTAAATACAGGACGGCCTCCCTCTGGCGGAGGCCGTTTCCCTTTTCATTTATGCAGGCCGTTTCCCTTTCTATCTTAGCGCAGGCTGTTTCCCTTTCCATTTATGCAGGCTGTTTCCCTTTCCATTTAGCAGAGGCCGTTTTCCTTTCCATTAAAAGCGTTCGTATGATATAATTAATTGGTTAGGATGAAAAGAGGAGACGGGATGGATTTAAGCGTTCTCAATGATCGGCAGCGCGAGGCAGTCACCTGCCTTGAGGGTCCGTTGCTCGTGCTTGCGGGTGCAGGCTCGGGCAAGACGAAGGTGCTCACGTACCGCATCGCAAACCTCGTTGCACATGGCGTTGCGCCGTGGAATATCCTCGCGCTGACCTTTACCAACAAGGCGGCGGGAGAGATGCGCCAGCGGGCGGCGGCGCTCGTGGAAACGGGCGGGGAAGAGCTTTGGGTCACGACCTTTCATAGCTTTTGCGCCAAGCTTTTGCGCATGGAGTGCGATAAGCTGGGCTATGAGCGCAGCTTTAGCATCTATGATGACGGGGATCAAATGAAGGTTATCGCCGAACTGTTAAAGGAGCATGGCATGAGCGAGCGCGGCATGCCAAAGCGCGAGATGAAGGAGCGCATTTCCGGCGCCAAGAACAAGTCCCTCGATGCCGCGCGCTACCTTGAGGCGAACTATGCCGACGACGACGGCCTCACGCAGAAGGTCTACCGGTCTTATTGCAAGCGCCTGATGGTCGCCAACGCCATGGATTTTGACGACCTCATCCTCAAGACCATCGAATTGTTTGAAACCTTTCCGGATGTTTTAGAAAAATACCGCGCGAAG
>CAYNDC010000183.1:0-3554 GCA_964396085.1 uncultured Clostridium sp.
GCGCCCTCCTTGAAGACCGCGCGGATGGCGGCGTTCATGCCCGGGGTATCCCCGCCGCTGGTCAAAACGCCTATCGTTTTCATGTTATCCCTGTTCTCCCTTCCGAATCTTGACGTTTTGGACGCCAAGAAGCTTCTCAAAATCATCTTGTGCCGCGGCGGAAAGGTTGATATAGCGCTCCCGCGTTACGGCCATTGTCTTGTTCATGAGCTCATCATGCAGCACCACCTGCACATTGCCGGGATAGCGCGCCATCGTTTCTCGGACGCGCAGCATGAGTTCCTCATCGAGCGTGTTCAGTCTGAGGTAAAGCTTCGCATCCCCCACCTTGCGCCTGAGCGGGAGCACATCGTCAATCAGCACCATGTTATTCTGCTCCTCGCGCACGTTAAGCCTGCCGTTGAGGATCACCTTCATATCCGCTGTAAGCAGGCTTGCGTATTTCGCGTATACCGAAGGGAACGCGAGGCACTCGATGGAGCCGGTCATATCCTCGAGCGTGCAGTAGGCCATGACGCCGCTGCCGGAGCGCGTCATTTTACGCGACACATGCGTGATGATGCCGCCCAAGCGCACACGGTCGCCCTCCCCACGCACATCGTTTTCGTTCTCTACGAGTGCGTCCGCGCGATCCGGAATGGAGGCGAGCGCCTCTTCGTAATCTCCCAGCGGATGGCCGCTTAGATAGATCCCCATCGTCTCATGCTCCATCTCCAGAAGCTGTGCCGATGGATATTCCGGAATATCGGGAAATGGCGCAAGCGCCGTTTCAAGCTTCGCATCCCCAGCGGTGGATCCGCCTAGATCAAAGAGGGACAGCTGGCCTAAAGCGGATTGTTTTTTTTCGTTCGCGGCTGCGGCAAGCGCGCGTTCGTACACCGCCATAAGCTGCGCGCGCTTCGTGCCCAGGCTGTCAAAACAGCCGACCTTGATCATCGCCTCCACCATGCGTTTGTTGATATCCCCCGCGCGGCGCAGAAAGTCATCAAAGCTGCGGAAGGGTCCATTCGCCTTGCGATTGGCAATGATCTCTCGCATTGCCCCCTCGCCCACGTTTTTGATGGCCACAAGGCCGAATCGGATCGCGCCGCTTTCGACGCTGAACTTCTCAAAGCTCCTGTTGATATCGGGAGGCAGCACCTTGATGCCCATGCGCGCCGCCGCGCCGATATAGGCCACGAGGCGGTTAAGCGCACCTAGGTAGCTGTTGAGCGTTGCCGTCATAAACTCGACCGGGTGGTATAGCTTCAGCCAGGCCGTGCGGTAGGCGAGCACCGCGTATCCCGCGGCGTGTGGTTTGTTGAATGCGTAGGAGGCGAAGTCCGTCATCGCGTCAAAAATGCGGTTGGCGATTCCCGCATCAACACCGTTTCGCACGGCACCCGGCACCAGCACAACGCCGTTTTCGACGATGCCGTTGACGAAATGGTCTCGCTCCTTTTGCATGACGTCGTGCTTTTTCTTGGCCATCGCACGGCGCACGAGGTCGCTTCGGCCCATCGAATAGCCTGCCACATCGCGCACGATGCGCATGACCTGCTCCTGATAAACCATGCAGCCGTAGGTCGTTTGCAGCGCGGGGCGCAGCAACTCGTGGAGATAGGTTACGTGCTCAGGATCGTTCTTCCCGGCGACGTATTTGGGAATTTGATCCATCGGGCCGGGACGAAAGAGTGAAATGCCGGCGATGATATCCTCAAAGGTGTTGGGGCGCAATTGGAGCATGAACTGGCGCATGCCTGCGGATTCAAGTTGGAAAACGCCATCCGTATCCGCGGCGGAAATCAGCTCGTAAACACCATGATCCTCATAAGTTGTCAGCGCGCCATCGGGGATGGTCTTTCCCTGCTCATCGAGAAGCGCGAGCGCGTCGCGGATAACGGTGAGCGTTCGAAGGCCCAAAAAATCCATTTTGATTAGCCCCAGCTCCTCAATTTGATCCTTGTGGAACTGGGTGGTCACAGTCTCCCCATTCCTTTGCAGCGGCACGTACTCGCTGATGGGCTCGGCGCAGATCACGACGCCCGCCGCATGCGTGCCGGCGTTGCGCGGGAATCCCTCCAGCTTCATCGCAAGGTCGACGAGCTTTGTAATCGCAGGGTCGGAGGCATAGAGGTTCTGCAGTTCGCTTGAAACCTCCAGCGCTTTTTTCAGCGTCATGCCGATGGTCGCGGGAACGAGCGCCGCAACCTTCTTCGCCTCACCCTGCATGCGCATCGCACGGCCCACGTCGTTGATCGCAGCCTTTGCCGCAAGCGTGGAGAAGGTGATAATCTGGGCGACGTTGTCCTTGCCGTACTTCTCCACAACGTAATCGATCACCTCTGGCCGCCGCTCTTCGCAAAAGTCGATGTCAAAGTCCGGCATGGAGATGCGCTCCGGGTTGAGGAAACGCTCGAACGGCAAATCGTACTTGATGGGGTCTACGTCGGTGATGTCCAGCGCATACGCGACAAGGCTCGCGGCGCCGCTGCCGCGCCCCGGCCCCACGAAGATGCCCTTTGTGTGCGCGAAATAGACAAAATCCCACACGATGAGGAAGTAATCCGTAAAGCCCATATTCTGGATGACGGCAAGCTCCGTTTCGAGCCGTTGCCGTTCGTCCAGGCCGCTGTCGGGCATCTTGCGCGCGAGGCCCTCGTAGGAAAGGCTTCGGAGATATTCGAAGTTATCAGCAAACCCCTCCGGCGCATGGAATTCCGGCAGGTGCCTTTCCCCAAAGCGCAGCTCCAACGTGCATTTATCGGCAATTTCAAGCGTGTTGTCAATGGCATCCGGGTAATCGTAAAGCGCCTGGCGCATTTCCTCAGCGCTTTTTATATAGAACTTATCCGCGGACATGCGCATGCGGTCTTCTTCATCCACATAGCGCAGCGTTTGGATGCAAAGGAGCATATCCTGCGCCTGCGCATCCTCCCGTTCGACGTAATGAACGTCGTTTGTGGCCACGGTTTTGATCGAAAGCTCTTTGGCGAGGCCCGCGAGCTTTGGCAGCACCTCAAGCTGTTCCGGCAGTCCATGGTTTTGGAGCTCGATGTAAAAATCATCCCCAAACATGCCCTTAAGGCGAAGGGCGAGCTCCTTTGCCTTTTGTTGCTGGCCGTTGAGCAACAGCTGCGGAATGTCCCCCGCGAGGCACGCAGACAGGCAAACAATCCCTTCGCAATGTTTCTCAAGCAAGTCGTAATCGATGCGCGGCTTATAGTAGAAGCCATCCACAAACGCGATGGATGAAAGTTTGAGAAGGTTTTTATAGCCTCGTTCGTTCTTTGCAAGCAAAATGAGGTGTGCATATTCGCGCACGCCCTCGCGATCGTATAAAGAGTTTGGCGCAACGTAGGTTTCGATGCCGATGATGGGCTTAATGCCCTGGCAGACGCATTCCTTATAAAAATCGATCACGCCGTACATCGCGCCGTGGTCCGTGATGGCGAGCGCCTTCATGCCAAGCTTCTTCGCGCGGGAAACAAGCCCCCGTATCGGAGCTGCGCCGTCGAGCAGGCTATAAAAGCTGTGTACGTGCAGATGAACGAAATCTTCCATCAATCCTGTCC
>CAYNDC010000184.1:0-460 GCA_964396085.1 uncultured Clostridium sp.
TGTCATCTCCGAATCAGCCTCTAACTGACAGACGGCTAAATGGAATTGACGTTCAATAATTTCATCGGAGTTGCTATCTGTGTCGATTTTTATCGTCTGTTTCCGGACGGCTGGACGGCGGAGCGTCCCCTCGTTCCAGTCGGCGACGGCTTTCCTCGCCTGGTTGAAAGTGCAGTTAAATTTTGCTGCTAATTCCGCGAGCGTCGTATCTGGATTTTCTTCCTTGTATTTGCCAATTCGCTGGCGTGTCGAAATTACTAATTTGTTTGCTTTTGCCATATTTTTATTTTGTTAGTTGCTATCATATTTGGCGAATGTCCGCCGTGTGGTTGCTGTGATTGTCATTACGTGCCTGTAGAAGCCCTGAATCGTCTCGCCTCGCTGATTAATTCCAATATTATGAATTTCTATCTTACTGCTTCCCTCGGCTGAATATGCTCCATTCCTGCCGTATTCCAAG
>CAYNDC010000184.1:470-3532 GCA_964396085.1 uncultured Clostridium sp.
GCTATCAGCTCTTAAATCGCCTGCGTAAGCTGGAATCGTAACAGGAAGTTCATTCGTCCCCGCCACGTAGTAGATTGTCGCCGTAATTTTCTGCCCGATTGGAATTGGCACGCCGCAATCGTTCTGCATTGTGATGTCCTCGATAATTATATTTGATTCATCGAGCAAGTTGGGCGTTGTAATCACCCACGAATTACCGGAATCAATGCCTTTGCCAAATATCTCGATTGATTTAATCGGCAGGGCTTTCATAAGTTTTGCATCTGAAAGTAAATTCACCGCCATTAAGCCTCCATCATAGTTGTAATTCAAAGCCAGTGCGGAGGCTCCGGCGCACTTCCGATGCGAGCTTCATCGTGTTACCGACGGCGGTCGTTAAATTCTGGTCGGGCAGACCAGATACGAAAACCGTAATTTCAAGCGGTTCAACGCCGGCGATGTCTGGAGTTGTTTCCGAAACATCGGGAAGCCCGAACAAACACACGTAAGGCGACGGTGGAGCGATTCCATTTAACGGGTGGTTCAAATATACACTTTCGCCGTTTAAATTGAATGATGGCGATTCCTGCGCCAAATACGCCCGAATTTCTTCCAATACGTCCAAATACGTTCCGATTACCATTCAAATTTCTCCGAAATTCTTCCCGAACTTGCTTTTATTCCATCTTTGAAAATGTGCTGATTCAGCAATTTCATTGCTTCGTTGTAAAGATTGATACTTTCCGTAATTTCGGCGTCGGTCTTTGTCGCCGATTGCTGAAGTGTGTATCTGTAGCAGATGTAGAGAGCAGGCACGCGCGCCCATCGTGGAGCTTCGTGTGCTTCCTCCGGAACCGGAAAGCCGGTTACGTCGCTAATCAGCTGCGAACAATTTTTATTTATTTCTAAAAAATCCGCTTCGGTCTTTACCAAATTCTTGAACTTCGGATAAGCGCGGATAAAATCGGGATACGTTATAAACATTTTATTTCCTTAAAATAGTTTCCGACGGCAAAATTAACACAAATTTTACGCATTAAATTGCATTAATAATATTGCTAATAATACGATGAATAAAGGGATTTATCGCCGTAATTTTGCGTTTGTAAATTATTCATTCACAAATTGAAAGCAAAAATGGCATTATTTGATTCGCTCAAGAAATTGCTCGGCAGGGATCTCACCCCCGAGGAAGAAACACAAATTAAAGCAGAAATCGAGACGAAGCCTGCGCCTGCGCCAGCTCCGTCGTCGACACCAACACCATCGCCATCGCCGACACCGTCGCCAGCACCGACGGACAGTGTCGAGGCGATGAAGAACCAACTTGCCGACGTCAGGAAGATGCTCGAGGAAGAACGAGAGGCTCGCCTCGCTGCAGAGAGAGCCTCCGCCGACCAAGCAACGGCGGATAAAACCGCGAAAATCCTCCAGAAATTAGAGGAATACAAAAAAAACGGATTAATTCCGCCGGATAACAAGGAAAGAGAAGCGCATTTCAAGTCGTTGCTTGAAATGGATTTCGAGAATGCGACTAAAACACTCGATCCATTCGCTCCGAAGCCAACAGACACGAAGCCAAACCAAACACCAGCACCAGCGCCGACTGGTTCGGCAAAATCAGATTACGCCAGCCTCCGCGAGAGCGCACTGGCAGTTTTTGAACAAAGTAAATAATTTTATCAAAGGAAAAATATGAAACTAAACCAATTTGCAGGATCAGCGAAAAGCGATCCAACACTCCGCTCCCTCGTTGTTAATAACATTTTCGCGGCTGCTCCGCTGATTCCTTACGTGGAATTTTCGCAGATTTCCGGAAATGCGGCGAATATGCGAAAGGGAACGAATATCGCGAATACTGGGCAGACCCGTGCCCTCGATGAAACCTACGCGGAGAAAAAGTATTCTCCAGATTTTACGAGCATCGCTCTCAAAATTATGGGCGAGCAAGTAAAGACCGACATCGCACACGAACGCCGCAACGAAGACATCGCCGGCGAGAGAGCGCGTCAATTAGAATCTTTCGGCAAGAATTACGGACTATTCTTGCAAGACCAATTAATTAACGGCGACGGAACGGGAAAGAATATCTCCGGCATCCGCACGCTGATTCCAGAGACCAGAGTTGCCAAGCTCGGCGTGAATGGAACGACCATCCCAACGGGGATCTCCGATGCAGCGAAAAAAGCGCAAAATCAGTTCTTAATTGAAATGAACAAATTAGTTCGCAA
This sequence comes from uncultured Clostridium sp., assembly GCA_964396085.1. Classification (GTDB taxonomy): domain Bacteria; phylum Bacillota; class Clostridia; order Christensenellales; family CAG-138; genus Phil1. Next base: position 2,681 of record CAYNDC010000184.1, read on the forward strand.
AGTGAAAGGCGGTCCTTCCGTTCTTTTAATGAATTACGATTTAATCGCACTTCTCTACTCAATCGGGCGGGAATACATCAGTAAATCAACCGTCGAGAATGCAGTCGGCGATAAATACGAATTAGCTACATTTAACGGCATTCCGATTGTCGATGCGGGCTTCAAGAACGACGGCACCGGCTTGGTGATGCCAAACACGGAGACCGTCGGAACTTCCAACGATTGCACGAGTGTAATCGCTGTAAAATTCGGCGACCAAGAAAATTTAACCGGAATTACCAGCACGGGCATTGATGTCTTTGACAAAGGATTGCAAGGCGTCCATTACGTTACGATGGTGGACTTTGACTTGAACCTCGGATTACTGGACGACCTCGCAGTTGCTCAGCTATCTGGAATCAAGTTAGAAGTATAATAATCAACAATCAAGAAAAACAAACAAAGTATTATTTATCAATTAATCAATTATCGCGTGTAATTTATGGAATCATTCTGGCATTTAGCCCTTCAAAATTTAATTAATGTAATGATGTTATTTTTAGCCTTGAAAGTATTCTTCCGCGACGGAAGGAGAGCTTCCGCAACTGCCGAGAGTGAGCACGTAAAGAAACACGTGATAATTGATGAAATTCTTAAGAACCACAAACAGAAATTAGAGGATCTGGAGCGAAAGCAGTCCCTGCTCGAAAGCGATATTTATGCAGAAATCGCCAACCTCCGGACATTAGTCGAAGATAAATTCAATACGATTTACAACATTTTAATCACAATTAAATAAAAAAAAAATGGCAACAGCAAAAATAAACTGGGCACTCCAGGGCGCGAGAGTGGCGGAAATTACTCCGCTTGAAA
>CAYNDC010000185.1:0-3512 GCA_964396085.1 uncultured Clostridium sp.
AGGGCATCAATGAGCAGATTCTTACCCAGGCGCTTGCCCAGGCCAACCGCGGCCGCATGTTCATCCTCGAGAAGATGCTCGAAACCCTCCCCGCGCCGCGCGCCGAGCTTTCGCCCTATGCGCCGCGCGTGCTTCAGTTCACCATCCACCCGGATAAGATCCGCGAGGTCATCGGCTCCGGCGGAAAGACCATCAACAAGATCGTGGCTGATACCGGCGTCAAGATCGACATCGAGGACGATGGCCGCGTGTTCATCCTCTCGCCGGACGAGGCAGCTTCCGCCGCAGCCAAGAAGATGATCGACGACATCGTGCGCGACATCGAGGTGGGTCAGGTGTTCCTCGGCAAGGTCGTGAACATCCTGCCCATCGGCGCGCAGGTCGAGCTCAAGCCCGGCAAGAAGGGCCTCGTGCATATCAGCAAGCTCGCCAACAAGCGCGTGGAGCGCGTGGAGGACGTCGTCTCCCTCGGCGACGAGATCCTCGTGCGCGTCATCGAAATCAAGGCGGACGGCAAGATCGACCTCACCCGCAAGGGCCTCCTGCCGGAGGATAGCAATTAACGATTGCTCATCGAAATCAAATACGGCCCTCGCCTTGCGGCGAGGGCCGTATTTTGTATGAGCGGAAGGGGGAGGCGCGGGCGTCGCGTTAGGCGGCGTCTTCCTCCGGCGCGCAGGGTTTGGCTGTTTTGCGTTTGGGAAGAAACGCCAAATAGAGCGGCACGAGCGTTGCCGCGATAAAGCCGCCCGAGAAGCCGTTGTTGTAGAGGTTCATGCCGCCGTGGAGATAGCCGACGTTGAGCACCATGGAAACGTGGCAGAAGCCCGCGAAGATGCCCGGTAAAATGCCGAAGGCGCCGGCAATGGGCGCGAGGGTGGAGCCAAAGAGCGTCGCGATGACCGCCGTCGTCCCGCTTAGCTCATGCATGTTGAGAAGCGATGCGAGGAACGCGCCCAAGAAGATGGGCAGCGTGTTTTTGGGGTGCTTGCCGAAGGCGGAAAAGCCCATCACCGTGAAGATGCCGCCGAGCGTCGCCCCGTTGAGTTCGCCGCCCACCAATAAGACGTATGCCCAACAGACCGCACCCATGAGGGCGATGTTGACCAGCGTGATCCCATAGCCGCATTGCTCGATGAAGTCCGTGCGCAGCTGCCCGGAGAGGGCGAGCATTTTCTTGTAATCGCGAAGCGACCAGCCGCAAAGATGCAGCCCGTAAAGTAATATAGCGAGGAAGAGCGGCACGAGATACAGGCTTAGCGCGGTATTGTTCCCGCTCGAGAGCAGCAGGCGCGGCTCGACCTGCAAGTTGAACATGCGAAGAATGCCCGTAGCGAACATGCCGATGATGCCCGCCGTAAAGCCGATGTTGTAAAGGTTGTAGCCCCGGTGGAAGCGGAAGCAGGATTCGGCCAGCGGCGTGATGATCAGCCCGATGGCAACTCCCGCGCCGCAGCCGGCAAGTACCCCGCTCCAGGGCGAGAGGCCGAGGCCAAAGCTCAGCTCGCTCACGAGCGGGCCCAGGGCGGTTGCAAAAAGGCTCGAGAGGGCGACGTCCTTGGCGGGTATTTTTCGCAGGCGCGCATAGAGCAGCACGCCTGCCGTGATGGGAATGGAGTTATATAAATTTTTACCGAACAGCGCGAAGCCGGAAATGGTGAGCAAACCCGCCACGATGTCGCCGCCGAGCGGCGCGCGGATCAGGCGCACCCCTAATAGCGAGATGAGGCCGATCAGCCCGCTGTTCATCAGCGCGGCGCCCAAACCGCCTACGGCGATGTAATCCGTAATCAAAACGCTCGAGGAGGTCAGGATGCGGCCGAGCCCATAGAGGATCTCCATCGGACTCTGGAAAACGAAGGCTGCTGCGACTTGTGAGAGAAAGAAGAGGGCAAGGTGTGCAGGGCGGGGGAGCCGTTTATCCGGGGTTCTCGTCATTCGGTTTCCTCGCAAGTATAAGAATATAATTATTATAGCCGCGGGCGCACGGGGACGCAAGGCAAAACAAAATCCGGCCCGCCGGAAAGCCGACAGGCCGGAAGAAGCCCCAAAGGGCGCTTAACCGAACAGGTGGAACTGGAGGAACAGCGTCGCCATCAGGGAGGATACGAGGGAGACCACCGTCACCTGCGTGTTGATCGAGGGGCCGGCGGTATCCTTGAACGGATCGCCCACCGTGTCGCCCACGACGGCCGCCTTGTGCGTGTCGGAGCCCTTACCGCCGCAGTTGCCCGCCTCGACGTACTTCTTGGCGTTATCCCACAGGCCGCCGGAGTTGGACATGAAAAGCGCCAGCAAAAGGCCGCTTACAATGTTGCCCGTGAGGAAGCCGCCGATGGCCTGCACGCCGCCCACAAAGCCAACCACGAGGGTTGCGATGATGGCGACGAGACCGGCCGGGATCAGCTCCTTGAGCGCGCCAACGGTCGCGATGTCGATGCACTTGTCGTATTCGGGCAGCACGCCCTCCTTGCCTTCCTTGAGGCCGATGATCGTGTTGAACTGCCTGTGGATTTCCGCCACCATGCGCTGGGCGTTGCGGTCAACACCCAAAATGAGCATCGCCGAGAACACGGCGGGGATGGCTGCACCGACGAGCAGGCCGAAGAATACGACGGGGTTGAGGATGTCAAAGCCCGTGGTGACTGCAAGGCCCAGCTCCGCCGCGGCGGCGTTGACCTCGCTCATGAACGCGCCTAAGAGCGCGATGATCGTGAGGCCTGCTGCGCCGATGGCAAAGCCCTTGGTAACGGCCTTCACGGTGTTGCCGGCGCTGTCGAGCGCATCGGTTACCTCAAGCGCTTCCTCGCCCAGGTTGCCCATTTCAACGAGGCCGCGCGCGTTGTCGACGATGGGGCCGTACGCGTCGTTTGAGATGATCATGCCAACGATCGAGAGCATACCAACGGCCGCCATGGAGATGCCGTACATGCCGTGGATGACGGAGGGGCCCCCGTCGCCCATGGGCGCGCAGAGGTTATAGGCGACAAGCGCAGAAAGGCCGATGCCCACGAGGGCGGGCAGCACGCTCAAAAAGCCGTAAGCCGTGCCGGAAAGTATGGTGAACGCGGGGCCGGACTTGGATGCTTCCGCGGTGTGCTGCACGGGTTTGCGGATGTCGTTGGTGAAATAGTCGCTCGCGAGGCCGATGATGACGCCCACGAGCAAGCCCGCCGTGGTTGCGCCCCAGATGCGCCACTCGAGCTTGAAGAGCCAGGTGACGAGGGCGGTGAGCACGAAGAAAATGGCGGTGGTGGTATAGGTGCTCATGTTGAGCGCGCGCGTGGGACTTGCGTTCTTGCCCATGCGCGCCACGAGCACGCCGATGGAGGAGGAAAGCAGGCCCAGCGCCGCGTAGACGAACACGATGATCGAGAAGGAGCCCATCCCCTTGTCGATGGACAGCGCCATGGCAAGGGCAGCCGCCATCGAGGCGACGTTGGAGTCGAACAGGTCGGCGCCCATGCCGGCCACGTCGCCCACGTTATCGCCCACGTTGTCGGCGATGACGG
>CAYNDC010000186.1:0-3427 GCA_964396085.1 uncultured Clostridium sp.
GCTTTCTGCGCGCGCGGGAGATCGTGCACTATCAGCGCTTTGGCGAGTGCCTCAATATCGTCGAGGGCATGTATGATCCTTCGACGGGGAAGTGCAACCCCGGCACCGGCACGTGCGTGCGCAAATAAACTCCGGCAAGTTTTATCCTGCGACTTATTTCAAAAAATGAAGGCTGCCGCACCCTTTTCCCGCGGCAGCCCATTTTTATGTGTCTGTGAGAGCCGCGCACATCATCTTTGGCCGCAAAGCGGGATGCGATCGCGGGGGCGGAATCTGCGCGCGCAGGAGCAGGCTTGTCATTATGGGTCCGCTTCTGCGGGAGAGGATCCGTCAACCTGCAGGTACGCGGTCGCTCGCACAACGGCACGCAGCCTGTAACAACCCCTTAGGCCAGCAGCACACGGTCGTTGGCGAGGCGGCTGCCGCTTGCCTGCGCGAACTTGTCCATCAAATCCTCCACGCTCAGGCGGCGCTTTTCGGCTTCGGGGATGTCGAGGATGACGTTACCCTGGTCCATCATGATGAGGCGGTTGCCATAGGAGAGCGCCTGCTGCATGTTGTGTGTCACCATGATGGTAATCAGCTTGCTGTCGCGCACGATTTGAGCCGTGGCCTCCATCACCTTTTCGGCGGTGTGCGGGTCAAGCGCGGCGGTGTGCTCATCAAGCAGGAGCAGGCGCGGCTTTTTGGCGGTCGCCATCACAAGCGTAAGCGCCTGGCGCTGTCCGCCCGAAAGCGTGCCGACCTTCGCCGTCAGGCGCGCCTCCAACCCCAGGCCGAGGGCGCTAAGGGCGTCCCGGTATCCGGCGCGCTCGCGCGCAGGGACGCCCCAGCGCAGCGTGCGCTTTTTTCCGCGCCGCATGGCCAGCGCGAGGTTTTCGTCGATGCCCATGTTTGAGGCGGTCCCCATCGTTGGGTCTTGAAATACGCGGCCCAGGAGCTTTGCACGCTTGTGCTCGGGCATACGCATGATGTCCGTACCATCGATGACGATGCTGCCGCTGTCCACAGGGAAAACGCCTGCGATGGCGTTGAGCAGCGTCGACTTGCCCGCGCCGTTGCCGCCGATGACGGTCACAAAATCGCCTTCACGCAAAGTAAGCGAAATATTGCAAAGCGCCACGCGCTCGTTGACGTTGCCTTTGTTGAATGTTTTCTTCAATCCGTAAATTGTGAGCATAACGGCTAAATCCTCCTGAAAAATCATCGTTTCTTAAGTATGGAAAACCTTTCTTTCGCAACGGGCATCGCAAGCGCAAGCGCAACCGTAATGGCGGTGAACAGCTTCAAATCCGTGGTTTCCATGCCAAGCTCCAGCACCAGCGCGATGATGGAGCGGTAGGCAATCGCGCCCAGCGCAAGGGAAACGAGCGTGTTAATGCGGTTGCGCGTGCCAAAGAGCACTTCGCCGATGATGACCGATGCGAGGCCGATGACGATCGCGCCCGTTCCCATCTGGATGTCGGCGTATTGTTGATACTGCGCGATGAGTGCGCCCGCGAACGCCACGAGGCCGTTGCTCAAAATCAGGCCGAGGATGATCATCGAATCGGTATTGACTCCCTCGGCGCGGATCATGCTTGGGTTGTCTCCCGTGGCGCGCACGGCGCTGCCCAACTCCGTGCCATAAAACCAGTACAGCGCGGCGATGACGAGCGCAGCTAAGAGCACGCCCAGCAGAAAAACGGCGTTTTTGGAGGACAGGCCGAGCGCCTGCAGCGGCGTGTAAACGGTGGCGATTTTGAGCAGCGGAATGTTCGCCTTGCCCATGATGCGAATGTTGATCGAGTAGAGGGCGATCATCGTGAGAATGCCCGAGAGCAGTCCCGGGATTTTGAGCTTTGTGTGCAAAAGACCGGTGGCCGCGCCGGCTGCCATGCCTCCGAGCATGGCGGTGAGCGTCGCAAGATACGGGTTTGCGCCATCTATGATCATGCGCGCGGCGATGGCAGCGCCTGTAACGATGCTGCCGTCCACTGTCATATCCGCATAATCGAGCACGCGGTAGGTCATGTGTACGCCGATGGTGACCAGCGCCCACAACAGGCCGAGCGATACCGCGCCTTGTAGAATCTGAAGCATGAATACTCTCCTGAAAATCATCCTTTGGTTCGTGCTTATACGTAATGCCGCGGGCGGCCACGCTTGGACTGCCCGCGGCGCGCTCGCTTTACGGGTTGATGACGTATGGCAGCAGATCCTCGGGGACGGTGATCCCCAATGCCGCGACGGTGTTGGCGTTGATGGTGAAGTCGAAGTTTTGCAGCGATTCCACGGGCATGGATGCGGTCGGCTCGCCCTTTAGCACGCGTACGGCCATCTCGCCGGTCTGATAACCGAGGTTATAGTAGTTGATGCCAAGCGTCGCAAGGCCGCCCGCGAGCACCATGTTAGATTCGCCGCAAATGACGGGGATCTTCGCTTCCTCGGCAACCGCGCCGAGAGTCGGCATGGCGGCGGCAAGGGTATTGTCGGTGGGAACGTAAATCGCGTCGCACTTGCCTACGAGGGATTGAGTTGCCTGCTGCACATCGTTGCCGCTGGTCACCGTCTGCACGACGACTGCGAGGCCGCGCGCCGTAGCTTCCTCCTTGGCGATATCCGCCTGAAGCACGGAGTTATCCTCGCTCGAATTATAGATGATGCCGACGGTCTTTGCGCCGGGCACCAGCTTTACGAGCAGCTCTATCTGTTGGGCGATGGGGTTCATGTCGTTGGTGCCCGTCACATTACCGCCTGGTTGCTCGGCAGAGGTCACAAGGCGCGCGTCCACGGGGTCGGTCACTGCGGTGAAAAGGATGGGGATCTCGCTCGTCGCGGCGGCAATGGCTTGCGCGGCAGGCGTTGCGATGGCGAGCACGAGGTCGACCTTGTTGCTGACGAAGCGGTCGCGCATCACGGAGAGATTGTTGCTGTCCTGTTGCGCGTTTTGCACGTCATACGTCACGTTGACGCCCTCGACATAACCGTTATCTGCAAGCGCCTGCACGAAACCCTCGCGGGCGGCATCGAGCGCGTTATGCGTGACGTATTGTAAAATGCCGATGGTGATCATCTCACCGGGAGCCTGCGTTTCTTGCGGCACAGCGGTTTGGGATGACAAAGCGGGGGAGGAGGTAACATCCGGGTCGCTTGTGGAAGGGAGATTGAGGGAGGCGGCACACCCGGGGAGGGCCGCTAAAAGGGCCAGCGCCAGGAGCAGGGCGAGTGCGGTTTTTGCGTGTTTCATGGGATCCTCCTAAAATATATAAATGTTTTGGTCACCTGTTGCGCGTGGACGGCAATGAAAAAAGTCCGTCCTTTGAATACCATTCAAAGGACGGACGCTATGCCGTGTTACCACCTTTGTTCGCCTTTGCCTCGCGGCAAAGACCTCATCGAGTACCATCATACTCTATCGCTGTAACGGGCGACCCCGGCTCCGTTC
>CAYNDC010000187.1:0-1127 GCA_964396085.1 uncultured Clostridium sp.
AACGATGGCGCGCCTACGGGCATGATCATGAACTCCTGGCTGGAGATGTTGTTGTCCGCGTGCTTGCCGCCGTTGATGACGTTCATCATCGGCACGGGCAGCACATGGGCATTCACGCCGCCGATATAGCGGTATAGCGGAAGCTCCAGAGCCTTGGCTGCTGCGTTGGCCGCCGCAAGGGATACCGCGAGGATGGCGTTTGCGCCTATTTGGGACTTATCCGCCGTGCCGTCACGGCCAATCATCGCAAGGTCGATCCCGCGCTGGTCGAACACGTTCCTGCCTATAAGCGCCGGTGCGAGAAGCTCGCGCACGTTGCGCACGGCCTTTTGTACGCCGCGGCCCAGGTAGCGGCCCTTGTCGCCATCCCTTAATTCCAACGCCTCGTATGCGCCCGTCGATGCGCCGGAGGGAACCGCCGCCCAGCCCCTCGCCCCGCCGGAAGTTAAGACCTCCGCTTCAAGGGTGGGGTTGCCGCGCGAGTCGAGAATCTCCCGCGCAGTGATCTTGATGATATCGTGTTTGGTCATATGAAAACCTCCATTTCGTAGTAAAGCATGATGAGAAACTCATCATGCCCATATTATACTATATTTATGTAAAGAAAGTGGACAAAGCGTAAAAAGGTAAGCAGCTGGCACAAATCCCTTCGTGCTATGCCTTTTCTCATCGAAGCGTTTACACGTCGGCAGGTAGAAGAAAGAAACACGGTGGCTTAAGCTACGCGGCGCACTTGGATTGATGAAGAGCCGCAGCGCGTGGTATAATATGGATAAGAGTGCGAAGGAGGTGTTTGCGTTGAAAGAAAAACTGCTGCTGAACGCGCCAAACCCACCGGAGGCGGGTTTGATCTGCGGCATCTTGGAGGAGGCTGGCATCCCTTATTATACGGTGACGCCGGGCGCAGGCGCGGTGTATGCCGCGAGCATGAATATGGGCGTGTGCGTGTATGTTGCCGAGGAGGATTATGAGCGCGCGGTCGAGTTGACCGACGGCTGCCTCGAGGGCGATCCCACCTTCCTCGATTTTCCCGATGGAGATGAGGAAGAGGATTTAGATAGCGATGAGAGCGGTAATCCTTGCGATTAGTGAATATGCCCTTCGAAGATCTCCACGGCCGTGTCGAC
>CAYNDC010000187.1:1137-3410 GCA_964396085.1 uncultured Clostridium sp.
TCATGGCGAGGAAGATTATAACGGATGAAACGCTAAACCCTTCGTAGGAAGCATACTCCTCCAGGGTGTCCGTGTTGGCGCCGTAGATTGAGGTATAATACTCAGACTCGAGCGGGCAGAGCGTTCCGTACACCTCGTCGGATGTCATGATTTCCTCCGTAAGCTCCTCGAATGTGACGTCCAATTGCATGTTGACACCACCATTGGCGCAGCCTGCGGCGAGTGCCGGCATGAGTGCGAAAAGCGCTATTAGTATCAGGACAGTGAACCGTTGGTGCATTGAAAACTCTATAATTGACCCCGGAGGGGCTATTTTATCGTTGTGCCCCGAAGGGCGATTCATACAATTAAGTGGGAAACCATCCCGAGGTTGCGCCACAACCAAGCTAGTATCAAGCGAACGGAAGAGGAGGAGCGGGATGGACTGGATTTATTACGCTGGTGGAGCGCTGATTTTAATCGTTTTCGGAATGCTGGGGAGCTCCGGCGGTTCCCTTATGCGCCTGTTTTACGGAAAACCTGTGTTTGTCGACAGTTCCGCGCAAGCGCGTGCGCGGGCCGAGGAAGCGCTTAAAGGCGCGCATGTGCGCTTTTCAGTAGAAACCATCAAGAGCAAGTCGTCCTATTTGCAGGGCATGGATGCCGCCGCGCACATGCGCTATAATCTTGCCTACAATGCGCAGGAGAGCGGGGGGCCGAGCTTTGTATATAAAATCTACGTGCCCAGGCGCCTGCGAGAAAGGGCGTTGGAGGTGCTTCATCGCGGGCGGGCAGCGCAATAAACGTCCTCGCCTGCGGGCGAACATTTTGGAAGAAGAACAGGGAGAGCGCATGAGAATCGTAGACCTGACCCACCTGATTGCCCCGGACATGCCGGTGTATCCCGGAACACAGGGGCCGACGTTCACGCCGGCAACCTCCTATGAGGAGTACGGCTTTCGGGAAACGCTGCTGAGCTTTTACACGCACACCGGCACGCACATGGATGCGCCCGCGCACCTGTTTGCGGGACAGCCTACGCTGGACCTGCTACCGGTCTCCCATTTTCTCGGCAGCGCCTGCGTGATAGCATGCGGCGAGCTTGGCGAAGGCACACGCATCACGATGGCGCACATCGATCGGCAAAGGGAGAATGCCGAGCGCGCTGAGTTCCTGCTTTTTCATACCGGTTGGGATAGGTTCTGGGGCACGCCGCGCTACTTTGGGGAGTATCCCTGCATCGATGACGAGGTCGCGGATTTTATCCTCGGTAGCCGCAAGAAGGGGGTCGGCCTTGATACCATCAGTCTCGATCCCATTGCAGACGAACGGCTCACGCTGCACCGCAAGCTCCTGGGCGCCGGCATCGTGCTGATCGAAAACCTAGAAAACCTGCATCTGCTGGGCACGGACCTGTTCACGCTGTGTGCGCTGCCCTTGAAGCATGTCGATGCCGACGGCGCGCCTGTGCGCGCCATCGCGCTGCTAGAAAGCGACACAAAGCTGTAACAACGGGGGAGATGGGGAAGAGGCAGAAGCGGCGGTCTCTGTTTTATTGATACGCAACTTCCTATGCGCACGCGCCGGCGGGCAACCAAATCACTCGCGCGGCGGCTCAACGCGGCGTTGGACGGCGGTTCGTCCCGGTCCATGCGATCAAAAGACAAGGACTAAACATCAAACCGATTGTGACTTTTTCGACGGCGCCAAACCCTCCGGCGCCGTTTTCATCTTGCCATATGGATGAATTTTTTGTATGATATAGCAGTCATCATTTATTAATAGAGAACTCATTAGATTTGTCAGACTGGAGTAAACAATGGATCAACTGAGAAAACCTACTAGACGCCCCGATGAAATCAACAATAAGTCCCGCCACGCTTGGTATCTTTACGACTTTGGCAACTCGGCTTACGCATCGGTGGTGCTGTTGGCCGTGTATTCGACCTATTTTAAGAACGTCGTCGTCGGAGGGGCGGAGGGGACTCGCCTGTGGGGCATTTCGGTGGGCATCGCGGCGGTGCTCGTTGCGATCATGTCGCCCGTGTTCGGCACGATTGCGGATTTTACAAAAGCCAAAAAGAAATTCCTGCTGATTTTCACCCTTCTCTCGGTCGTCTTTACCGCGCTGCTGTTCTTCGTGCGTAAAGGGGATGTGTTTATTGGCATGCTCTTCTTCATCCTGGCGGAAATCGGCTACCGCGCGGCGCAGGTGTTTTACGACGCGCTCCTGACGGATGTTTCCACCCCTGAGTCCATCGGCTTTGTTTCCGGCAAGGGCTGGGCTGTAGGCA
>CAYNDC010000188.1:0-3387 GCA_964396085.1 uncultured Clostridium sp.
CACCGGCGTCATCAGCAGGTAGGGCGTGACCTGGGCTACCGGATGGCGCTGCACTATCTCAGGAAGAGCGATTTTCAGCCAGGCGAAAACTAACTCCAAGCACAAATCCACGAGGGCTTGCTCAAGCCGTGTCAAGACCATTGTGATTGGGATTTTGCGCCGCGCTGCCGTCATCGACGCGGGGGATGGGCTTGTGGAACTCGTGAACCCCGAGGTGCTCGAAACCTCGGGTGAGCAGGGCTGCTACGAGGGCTGCCTCTCCTTCCCGGGGGAGCGCGGTTATGTGGTGCGGCCCGAGGTCGTGCGCGTAAAGGCGCAGGACAGGGAAGGGAACATGCACGAATACGAAGCCAAGGGGCTATTTGCCCGCGCCGTGCTGCACGAGTGCGACCATCTTGACGGCCTCGTGTACAAGCGACTGATCACCCAAGCTCCAGAGGGTTATGACGAGGAGCAGGAGGAGGATACCGAATGAGGATCGCCTTCTTAGGCACGCCGGAGTTCGCGTTGCCATCGCTGGCGTATCTTCGGGATGCAGGGCATGAGCTTTGCGTGTTTACGCAGCCGGACAGGCCTGTTGGCCGCCGTGGCACGCCGACCAAGCCGCCCGTCAAGTGCATGGCGCTCGATTGCTGCATCCCCGTGCGCCAGTTTGAAAAAATACGCGCGGCGGAGGGCGTTGAAGCGCTTCGGGAGTTTGCGCCGGATCTGATGGTGACGGTTGCCTATGGCCAGCTTTTGAGCCAGGAGAACCTCGATATTCCCAAATACGGCTGCATCAACGTGCACGCGAGCCTTCTGCCCAAATACCGCGGCTGCGCGCCCATTCAATGGGCGATCATCAACGGGGAGAGCACGACGGGCATTACCACGGTGCAAACGGATATCGGCCTGGATACGGGAGATATCCTTTTGCAGGAGGAAACGCCAATCGACCCGGACGAGACGGCGGGGGAGTTGTTCACCCGCCTTTCCCGATTGGGCGCCAAGGTGCTGGGAGAGACGATTGAGCGCCTCCAAGCGGGCACTCTGACACGCACCAAGCAAGTGAGCGCTGTTGCGAGCAAATGCTGCATGATTCATAAAGAGCAGGGGCACATAGATTTTTCGCGTCCCGCCCGGCGCGTGCACGATCTCGTGCGCGGCACAAACCCATGGCCTTGCGCCTATGCTTATGTGGACGGTAACCCACTAAAAATATGGAAAACCCGCATCACGGGCACAGCCGCTGAGGGTCTGCCCGGCACCTGCGCCGTGGCCGATGCGAAGCGCGGCCTTTTGGTCAATGCGGGGGATGAGCAAATTGAAATCCTCGAGCTCCAGTTCCCGGGCGCAAAGCGCATGGATGCGAAAACCGCGCTCCTCGGCCACTCGCTCGCGGGCAAAACGCTCCTATGAGCACCCGGCGGCGCGCGCTCGAGGCGCTCAGAGATATCACCGAACGCGGCGCGTGGGCGAACCTTCGCCTCAAGCAGGCGCAGGCGGGCGTTGAGGCGCGGGATGCGGCTTGGATCGCGGCCGCGGTGTATACGACGCTCGACCACCTTGCCCACATCGACCTTGCGATCGAAGTATACGCCCAAGGCAAGCCGGATAAGGCAATCCTCGCGGCATTGCGACTGGGCATCGCGCAGGCGATGTTCATGGATGTGCCCGCGAGCGCCGCGTGCGACGAAAGCGTTAAGCTCGTCAAAGAAATCGGCAAAGCCGCGCTGTCAGGCTACGTCAACGCTGTGATGCGCGCCGTCTGCGCCGGGGGGTTGCCCCCCTTGCCGGAGGAGCCGCGCGCGAACATGGCACTCGCCTTCGGCTATCCGCGCTATCTTGTGGATGAGTACGTCGATCAATATGGAGAAACATTCGCGCGCGCTTTGATGGCCGCCAAACCCGGCGGCTTTACGGTGCGCGCACAGTATCCCTATCCCTCGGCGCTGCTCGTGCGGGAGTTGACGCAAAGGGGCATGGAGTTCGTGCGCGGCAAGCTCGATCCCGCGGCGTTCATCCTCAAAAAAGGATTCGATGTCGCCAACGAAGCGCTTTTCATCGATGGCAAGCTCACCGTGCAAAGCGAGGGCGCGATGCTCGTGTGCCGCGCGCTGCGGCCAAAGGAAGGCATGCGCATACTCGATTGCTGCGCTGCCCCCGGCGGGAAGAGCGCGTACCTCGCCTCAATCATGCGAAATGCAGGCCACATCGAGGCCTGGGAGCTGCACGAACACCGTGCCAAACTCACCGAGAAAACGCTCGAGCGGCTAGGCGCTAAAACCGTATCCGTGCATGTGCGGGATGCGAGCGTTTACGATGAAAGCCTCGCGGGGGCGTTTGATGCCGTTTTGATCGATGCCCCCTGCTCGGGCCTGGGCCTGAGCGGCAAGCCGGATGTACGCTACTCTAAAACCAGCCAGATCATCGACGGCCTTGCCGGTGTGCAGGCCAAGCTCCTTGATACCTGCTGCGCCTATGTCAAGCCCGGCGGCAGGTTGGTGTATGCGACCTGCACGATCTCAAAGCGCGAAAACGAAGCGCAGGTGCAGCGCTTTCTCGCCGCACATCCGTCCTTCAAGCCCGAAACCGACTGGCTGCCCGAGGCGCTTGCGGGGCGTACGAAGGATGGCGGCGTTCAGCTCTTCCCCAACGTGGATGGGACGGAGGGCTTTTACATCGCCGCGTTCTCGCGTGAGGAGGGCTGAGATGGCCGGATTGATGTCGATGGATATCGCGGCGTTGGAGGCGCTTTTCGGGCAAATGGGCGAGCCGCGCTTTCGCGCCAAGCAGGTCTTTGCCTGGCTTGCGCGCGGGGTCAGGCCAGAGGGAATGAGCAACCTCCCCAAGCCGCTTCGCGAGAAGCTTTCCGCGCTCCCCTTTGGCGGCGCGCGCATCCGCGAAAAATATTTGAGCGCCAAGGACGGCACGGTGAAATATTTATTTGAGATGGAGGATGTAAACCTTGTTGAAGGTGTTTTGATGCGCTATCATTACGGCAACACGCTGTGCATCTCCACCCAGGTTGGCTGCAAAATGGGCTGCGCGTTCTGCGCTTCCACCTTAGGCGGGTGCGTGCGCGACCTCGAGCCGGGAGAGATGCTCGCCTTCATCACCTGCGTTGAGGCGGATATCCCCACGGCACAGGGGCACGAGCGCAGCGTGACGAACATCGTTTTGATGGGCAGCGGCGAGCCGCTGGATAATTACGACAACACGCTCGCCTTTTTGCGCCTTGTGAGCGCCCCGGAGGGCATGAACATCAGCCCGCGCAACATCTCCCTTTCAACCTGCGGGCTCGTGGATAAGATGGGACGCCTGGCTAAGGAAGCGCCGCATGTGACGCTATGCGTTTCGCTCCACGCGCCCAACGATGAAATCCGAAACGCGCTCATGCCCGTGAAC
>CAYNDC010000189.1:0-3320 GCA_964396085.1 uncultured Clostridium sp.
TGTCTCATCCCCTTCCTCGCTGCCGCATGGGAGGGGTTCACGCGCGAGGACTCTCTCTCGCCTGACGCCTTGCTCGGCGCGCGTAGCCTTCGCCGTGAACGCCGCCACCCCTGGGCGCAGATCGTCATGTTCATGTTGCTCACGCGGCTGTTTCTTTATGTCGCGGCGTATCTGCTCTACTCCCTGGCGCGTGAGGCTTTTCCCGGCGGCCTGCTGGATACGCTTCAAACCGTTTGGCTGCGCAGCGATGCGCCACATTACTTGGGCATTTCCGAACGCTGGTATGTGACCGTGGGAGACCCGCGCTTCCATATCGTGTTTTTCCCGTTTTACCCCATAGTCACAGCGATGTTTCACCCGCTGACGGGGAACTCCTTTGCCTCGGCGCTGATCGTTTCCAACCTCGGCGCCATTGGGGCGGCCATCCTCGCCTACGAGGTGGCGGCGCTCGATTGCAAGCGGCAGGACGCGCTTCGTGCGATGAAGTACATGTTTATCATGCCGGCGGCGTTCTTCTTTGCGGCGCCGATGAGCGAGAGCCTCTTTCTCCTGTTGTCGCTTTCGTGCGTGTATCTCGTGCGCAAAAAACGCTATCTTTTAGGTTGCGTATTCGGCGCGCTCGCGGGCTTCACGCGAAGTCTGGGCGGGCTGCTGCTCGTTTTTATCGCCTTCGAGTGGCTCGCGGATGTGCTCGCTGAGCGCCGCGCAGGCACGTTGCGCGCGCATGCCAAAATGCATGTGTTGCGCGCGCTCTCCATGCTCATCGTCCCCCTGGGACTCGTGGGCTATCTATACATCAACTACGCTGTCACCGGCAACGCGTTCACCTTTATGCGCTACCAGAGCGAGCATTGGGGGCAGGGATTCGGCTTTTTCTTCGAGAGCGCGGCGACGCAGGTTGAGTATCTCGTTTATGCCCTCAACAACGGGGAAATCAGCAAGGCACTGGGATTGTGGATCCCCAACCTCACCTATACCTTCGCCTCCCTTGCCATCATGACGGGGGCGGCGAAACGGTTGCGCCCATCCTATACGGCATTCTTCCTCGTCTACTTCGTCGTTGCCTGCGGAACGACTTGGCTTTTAAGCGCCCCGCGCTACCTGAGCGCGGCCTTTCCGCTGCCCTTCGCGCTCGCGCTTTTGACGGACACAAAAAAGAAGGATGGCATCGCCACCGCCCTCTGCCTTCTTTTGCTTATCGCTTATCTGTTTGCGTTCGCCAACGGCCTATACGTGTACTAAGCACAGAGGTGCGCCGAAAACGGTTTTTATGACCTAAGGAAGTGGCTCGCGGGTTTCGCCTATGTGCGCGCCTGCACGAGGGCGATGATCGGGCTGTGGCGGATACGCTGCGCGAACCGCGGGGAGTATCACAACATCATCTAAAAGGAGAACTTATGGCGGATAAAACTAGAAAAGAAATCATGGAAGCATATAAGAACCGCGTGGTGACGGGCGGCGTCTATGTTGTGCGCAACAGCCAAAACAAGAAAGCGCTCGTGATGGGCGATACGGATCTCAAAGGCGCCGCTAACCGCTATGCGTTTGCAAAGCAAACAGGCGGCTGCTTCCACCCGCGTTTGCAAAAGGATCTCACTGTGTACGGCAAGGATGTTTTCTCCTTCGAGGTGCTCGAGGAGATCGAGAAGAAGCCGGATCAATCCGATGCGGAATTCGCCTGCGATGTGAGACTTCTCGAGCAGATGTGGCGCGAGAAGTTCGAGGAAACGACTCTCTATTAAAGGCCGGTTCCGGCCGTTGCACAGCAAGAACCAGAGGGGGAGGAAGCGGGCTTAGGCTCGCTTTGCATCCTTTTGCCTGTTTGCCCGTATTGCGCGCCGCACGGCGCTGCGCCTGCCCCAGCTTTCCGCCCAGTTTTCCGGGTAACGCGAGGTGTAGGCGATGCCTTTTGCGGCGTATGCCGCGCCGTGCTTGCGGTAGCGATACGCCCAAGAGGAGGAAGGGATGCCAATGAGAAACAGATACAACGGGCCAAGCAACAGGGACTGGAACGTATGCCCGTATTCGTGTGCGGCGATAGTCGGGTTCGCCTTTCCCTCCCGCCCCACGACGAAGATGAACATGCCAAGCGATACGGATCCGATTTGATAGAGTGAACCCTCCTCGGGATCAAACACGGTCATCAGGGAAAGGCCGTACCATTCATGCTTCTGCCTGCCCAGAAGCAGCAGGTAGATCAGCCCCAGCAGGCTTTGCAGAAAGCCCCAGGTCCATTGCCAGAATATGTAGAGGATTTTTAACAAAAGCATAGGCCATTATAGCACGCCGGCGAAAGATGTTAAACCAGAGATGCTTTACCCCCAAATAAAATCTTTTCTCACACGTTTCGCGGCAGGGTGTTTGACCCAATGAGCAGGATTGCTCCCGGCATGCTACAAGCTGCGGCAAAGAACTTGCGCGAGCGGGCGCCCATTCATGTGGGTGCTGCGACGATCAGAATCCGTGCTGTGAAGCCGGCACAGCATCAAGGAGCTCTTCTCGTTCATGCGTTTGTGAGGGGCTGTTGGATGAAGTCGTACGCGGGCAACATTAAAAGGGCCACCTTTCCGGTGGCCCCTTTCAAGCTTTGTTTTGCGTTTAAGAGATCCTCTTGCCAATTATCGGCCCGAACGCGGCCTTGCCCGCGTATACGGCAGCGGAGCCAAGCTCCTCTTCGATGCGCAGCAGGCGGTTGTATTTGGCAACGCGGTCCGTGCGCGAGGGTGCGCCGGTCTTGATCTGGCCGGAGTTGGTCGCCACAGCAATGTCCGCGATGGTGGTGTCCTCCGTTTCGCCGGAGCGGTGGGAGGTCACTGCCGTGTAGCCCGCGCGCTGGGCCATCTCGATGGCCGCGAGCGTTTCGCTCAGCGTGCCGATCTGGTTGACCTTGATCAGGATCGAGTTCGCGCAGCCCTCGGTGATGCAGCGCGCGAGCCGCCGCGTGTTGGTGACGAGCAGGTCGTCGCCCACGAGCTGTACCGTCGTGCCCATTGCCCCGCGCAGGCTCTTCCAGCTCGCCCAGTCCTCCTCGGCGAGGCCGTCCTCGAGCGAGATAACGGGGTATTGTGCGCACAAATCCTGCCAGAATTTGATCATCTCATCGGGCGATTTGAGCACGCCGGACTTCCAGAACAGGTATTGCCCAGCCTTGCCCGCAGCCTTCGCCTCGTCAAACATCTCGGTCGCGGCGGCGTCGATGGCGAGCATGAAGTCCTTCCCGGGGACAAAGCCCGCCTGCGCGATCGCCTCGAGCAGCGTTTCCACCGCTTCCACCTCGCTTGAAAGGTTTGGCGCGAAGCCGCCCTCGTCGCCCACGGAGG
>CAYNDC010000190.1:0-3315 GCA_964396085.1 uncultured Clostridium sp.
CGGGGCGGGACCGTTTCGTCCTCTCCGCAGGGCATGCCTCCATGCTCGAATACGCACTGCTGCACCTTTACGGCTACGGCCTTGAGATGGATGACCTAAAGGACTTTCGCCAATACGGCAGCCTGACGCCCGGCCATCCGGAGCACGGCCACACCCTTGGTGTGGAAGCGACGACCGGCCCGCTCGGGCAGGGCTTTGCGATGGCCGTTGGCATGGCGATGGCCCAGGAGCACCTTGCCGCCCTGTTCAACCGCGAGGGGTTCCCGATCGTGGATCATTACACCTACGTGCTCATGGGCGACGGCTGCATGATGGAGGGCATCACCAGCGAGGCCGCGAGCCTCGCCGGCACGCAGAAGCTGGGCAAGCTCATCGCCCTCTACGACAGCAACCACATCACCATCGAAGGGGATACGAACCTCGCCTTCACCGAAAACGTTGCTGCGCGCTTCTCGGCGCAGGGTTGGCAGGTGATTACCCTTGACGACGGCGAGAATATCGACGCCGTGGGCATCGCCATAGAGGAGGCCAAGCGCGAGTGCAAGCGCCCCTCGCTGATCATCGTAAAGACCGAAATCGCGCGCGGCACGCTCAAGGAAGGTTCCCACGGCGCGCACGGCGCACCGCTTGGCGAGGATGTCATCGCCGATATGAAGGCGCGGCTGGATTGGACCTCGCAGCCCTTCGAGATTCCCGCCGACGTATACGCTCACTTTGAAACCCTCGCCCTGCGCGGCGCGGCGGCCAAGCACGAATACGACGAGCTTTTCGCGCGCTACGAGGCGCAATATCCCGCGCTCGCGGCCGCGCTTTGCGCCTGGCGTGCGGGCGAGGTGCCGGAGGCCGCCCTCGAGGCGCTCAAAAACGTTGCGGCGGATGGCCCCCGGGCGACGCGCGTCTGTTCCGGCGCGGCGCTCAACGCCCTGTTCGCCCAAATGCCGAACCTCTTTGGCGGCAGCGCGGACCTTAGCCCCTCCAACAACTCGGAGCTTAAGGGAAGCGCCTACTTCGGCCCCGAGGACCGCGCGGGCTGCAACATCCACTTCGGCGTGCGGGAGCTTGCGATGGCGGCCATTTCCAACGGCGTGGCGCTTTACGGCGGCCTTCGCGCGTTCTGCGCGACGTTCTTCGTGTTTGCGGATTACCTCAAGCCCGCGCTTCGCCTGAGTGCGCTCATGAAGCTGCCGGTGCTCTACATCCTCACGCACGACAGCATTGGCGTGGGCGAGGACGGCCCCACGCACCAGCCTATCGAACAGCTCGCGGCGCTGCGCGCGACACCGGATGTGCTGGTGTTCCGCCCGGCCGATCAAACGGAAACGAATTACGCCTACATCGGCGCGCTGCGTGCCAAACAGCCAAGCGTCCTCGCGCTCTCCCGCCAGAACCTGCCGCAACTGCCCGACACGGGTGAGGGTGCTTTGCGCGGCGGCTACGTTTTGCGCGACCCGCATGACAGCAAGCCGGACGTGATCCTCATGGCCTCCGGCTCGGAGGTGGAGCTGCTGTATAAAGCGGCGGATATCCTTTCCGTGCGCGGCTACACGGCGCGCCTTGTCTCGATGCCCTGCCTCGATCTGTTCCGCATGCAGTCCCAGGAATATCAGCAAAGCGTGCTGCCCAACGATATGCGCTGCCGCCTGGCGGTAGAGGCGGGCGCGACCTTCGGCTGGCACCGCTACGTCGGGCTCGACGGTGTGGTCCTCGGCCTCGACCATTTTGGCGCCTCCGGCCCTGCCAAAGTGCTCTTTGAAGAGTTCGGCTTCACTGCGGACGAGGTCGCAAGCGCGGCGTTGCGCCTGATCAAACAGAACGACTAAAGGAGAAGCTATGCTCCGCGAGCACATTCTGGGCTTTCGCTCGCTGTCGATCATCGGCATGTGCAAGAACGCCGGGAAGACGACGGTGCTCAACCGCATCATCCGGGAGCTTCGGGACGAGCCGCTCACGCTCGCCCTCACCTCCATCGGGCGGGACGGAGAGGCCATCGACGTCGTGACCGGCACGGCGAAGCCCGGCATCTACATCTATCAAAACACGCTCGTCGCCACGGCCAAGGAAATGCTCTCCCTAGGCGATGTCACGCGGGAAATCCTCGAAACCACGGGCTACTCGACGCCCTTGGGCGAGGTCGTGCTCATCCGCGCGCTCAGCGACGGCAACGTGCAGCTTGCCGGCCCCTCGATGACGGCGCAGTTGATCGCCCTCACAAAAACCTTCGCCGCCTTCGGCGCGGATATGACGGTCATCGACGGCGCTCTTTCGCGAAAATCCCTCTGCGCGCCGGCGGTGAGCGAGGCGAGCGTGTTATGCACGGGCGCTTCCTATTCCAAGAGCATGACGGTCCTCGTCGAGGACACGGCCTACGCGGCGAAGCTGCTCACCCTGCCCATGCAAACGCTTTGGAGTGAGCAGGAAATCAACGAGGAACACGCCGCAAAGGTGCGCTTGCGCCGGCGGGACGGCCAGAGCGTTCCCCTGCCCGAGGGTCTCTCCCTCGCGGACGCGCTCAGGGGGAAGGAATACGCAGACATCGCCGGGGTATATATCTCCGGCGCGGTGACAGAAGCGCAGCTTCGGCCCATGCTGCAAAGCGGCGCAAAAATCGACGGGATGGAGTTTGCGGCACTCGACGGCAGCAAGCTGCTTTTCACGCGGGATGTGAGCGAGAAGCTCGCCCGGCGCGGCGCGCGCCTTGCCGTGGCTCGCCCTGTGCGCGTGGCGGCGATAACCGTGAACCCCGTTTCCGCCTACGGGTTCGATATGGATCCCGCGGAGCTGCTCGCGCGCATGCGCGAGGCGGTGGACGTGCCGGTGATGGATGTGATGAACGAGGACGGAGGATTTTGTGCATGATGCGCTACGACCAGCAGCAGGCCATCGGTTTTCGCTATGCGCTCGATTTGATCGAGCCTGCCTCGCCCTACGGACGCGGGAAGGTTACCGACCTGCACTTCTTCTCCCCCAGCGAGCGGGAGGAGCTTTCGCGCCAGCTTGAAAACGTTTATCAAACGCTTTGCCATCTCGAGAGCCTGCGCTCCGAGTATGCCAAGCTCGAACTTTACATGATGCCGCTCAAGGATATCCGCCGCTCGGTGGAAGTGTGCCGCACGGCAGCGCTTTCGGAAACGGAACTCTTTGAAATGAAGCGGTTTTGCCTGCAAAGCGAGCTGATCGCCCCGGCGTTCCAAAAAATTAGGGAGGCGAGCGGCATTGCGGGCATCGACATCCGCCCCCAGAGCGCGGCGCGCGCGCTGCTCGACCCCCAAAACACCCGCGCCGCCACCTTCTATTTGCCGGACACCTCCTCGGCGG
>CAYNDC010000191.1:0-3283 GCA_964396085.1 uncultured Clostridium sp.
GCAACAACACATTTCTGCTCAAAAATGAGGATATCTTCCTCGATATGCTCACGGACTCCGGCGTCAACGCCATGAGCGACGAGCAGTTCGCCGCCATGATGCGGGCGGACGACAGCTACGCGGGCAGCGCCACCTTCACCCGGCTCGAGCAAAAGGTGCAGGAGTTGTTCGGCACGCCGTTTTTCCTGCCCACGCACCAAGGCCGCGCGTGCGAGAACATCCTGGCGGAGACATTCGTCAAACCCGGGAACGTGGTGCCCATGAACTTCCATTTTACGACCACCAAGGCGCACATCACGCGTCAGGGCGGCCGGGTGGAGGAGCTCGTCATCGACGAGGGCAGGAAGGCCGTTAGCGAATTTCCCTTCAAGGGCAACTTCGACCTCGACAAACTGCGCGCGCTCATTCAACGGGAAGGCGCGCAGAACATTCCCTTCATCCGCATCGAGGTCGGCACAAACCTCATCGGCGGCCAGCCCCTTTCGCTCGAAAACATCGTTGCGGTATCCAAAATTGCGCGCGAAAACGGAATCCTCACGGTCATGGATGCCTCCCTCTGGCAGGATAACCTGTTCTTCATCCTGGAGCGCGAGGAGGCCGCTAAGCACATGACAACCCGTGAGGTCACGCGTGCGATGGCGGATGCGATGGACATCATCTACTTCTCGGCGCGCAAGCTCGGCTTTGCGCGCGGCGGCGGCATCTGCACCGCATCGCGGGAGCTGTGCGAGCGCATGCGGGAGCTTGTTCCCATGTTCGAGGGGTTTTTAACCTACGGCGGCATGAGCGTGCGGGCGATGGATATGGACGTCATCTCCCAGGGGCCGCAGTTCATCGCCTACATGTGCGACGCGCTCACCCGGCGCGGCGTGCCGGTTGTGACCCCGGCGGGAGGCCTTGGCTGCCACCTCGACGCCACGCGCTTTTTGCCGCACATCCCGCAGACGCAATATCCCGCAGGCGCGCTCGCAGCGGCGGTTTTCCTCGCAGGCGGCATCCGCGGCATGGAGCGCGGCACCCTCTCCGAGCAGCGCGAGGCGGACGGCACAGAGACCTTGGCCGAAATGGAGCTTTTGCGCCTAGCCCTGCCGCGGCGCGTGTTCACGCTCTCCCAGGTGGAGTATGCGATCGACCGCATCGCTTGGCTTTTTACGCACCGCCACCTCGTGGGCGGTCTGACCTTCGTGGAAGAGCCTGCTACGCTGCGTTTCTTCTTTGGCCGCCTCGCGCCCATTGGCGATTGGCAGCAGCAGCTCGCTGCACAGTTTCGGCGCGACTTCGGGGAAAGCCTCTAGGCGCGGGCCTGTGTGAGCAAGCGGAAATCGGGGCGCACCCATCGGTGCGCCCCTGCTTTTGCCTATGTGCTTTGTGCGGGCATCGCTTGCGATTACGCCATCCGGCTGAATGCCGCCGAAAAGGCACGGAACGACCGAAGCGAAGCGTTCGGGCAACGCCGCACTCCGCGCAGGCTCAGCCACCCGGCCGCCGGTTTCCCTCAGAAGGCCTGCCCAAGCGCGGTTCCCCGCATCGCCTCCTTATGAAATTTCCCATACGAAGGTAACCGTATCGCTCGCATGAATGTCGTCGGGCTCAATTTCGATGCTGCTTACGGGTGAAGCTTGCGCGAGGCGAATGTTCGACATATTATACTTCGTGGCAGAGGACAGGTGCAGCTCCCCCCAATTATATTCTATGGTGAGAAGCTCGCCTAACTCGACGCCCGCTGCTTGGCAGAGAACCTCCGCCTTGACTTTGGCATTTTCGGCAGCGCTACGCAGCATTTGCACGCTCAGCGCATCCTTGTCCTTGGCTGCAAACTGCACGGAATACTCCGGCTCGGCCCGGCACTTGGCAAGGGCGGAAAACGTCTGTGCCAGCCGCTTCATATCCAAATCGAACTCAATGGCAAGGGAGTGATTGCACACATATCCAACAAAACGATTGCTGTAATTCCCGTTGTCGTCCCGCACGCTCTGGAACTCCGGCTCAACATCAAAACTGGCAGTCTTGAGCTCATCGCGCTTGAAGCCGACTGCGGCAACCGCATTTCTGAGCTGTTCCAGCCGCTCTGCAGCCAATTCCATGGCCTTCGCATACTCCACATCCTGCGCCTTGAGGGACATCGACAGCACGATGTAATCTGGTTTTACGTGGACTCTTCCTGTGCCTTTGACCGTAATCGTTCTTTCCATTTTACGTCCTCCTATGCTTTGCTCTAATCATTTCGTGAATCACGTTCTAAAAATATGTTGGCAGCGCGTTGCTCCGCTTGAGCGGCTTATGCGGGGTGTGCGCGGCTGCCCGAAAACCGGTTCCAAAGCATTGCGCGCAAAAGAATTACCCATAACAGCCAACCGCAACGCTTGATTACAATATATCCGCCGGATGGCCGTGCGTCAATGCTCACAGGCGGTCTTCATATGCTGCTGTGTTCACGTTTCGCGCTTGATGTACGCCTCACTCAGATGATTGTGTGCGAAGCACAGTACCAGTTTACACCAACATGCATAGTATGTAACACGGAAGAAAGCCTAAGGTTCGTTTAACCTTACCTAGGCGCTCACGAATATAAAAGATTGGAGATTTCCACAAAAATGCATAATAGCGATTGCACTCCATATCAAGGCGAACATTATGGGCAAGGACAGCCTTGCCGCTGTTCTTGGTGCGAAGAGTGCTGTACGTGGCCATGCCACGATGCCCCGTCACATGTCCCGCATGACTGTAAAGGACGCCCCCCACAGGGACAAGGCAGTTTATGCCAGTGCCAGGGAGATCAGTCCCAGAGCCAGGGTGATGCGACTCAGGCGCAGGGCGACCAAACTCAGGCGCAAGGTCAAATCGAAACGCAGGGGGATGCGACCGCCTCCCAAGGCCCGCAAACTCAGGCGCAAGGCCAAATCGAAACGCAGGGGGACTCGACCGCCTCCCAGGGCCCGCAAACTCAGGCGCAGGGCCAAATCGAAACGCAGGGGGATTCGACCGCGTCCCAAGGCCCGCAATCCCAGGCGCTGAGCCAAACCGAAACGCAGGGGGATTCGACCGCCTCCCAGGGCCTGCAAACTCAGGCGCAGGGTCAAATCGAAACGCAGGGGGATTCGACCGCCTCCCAAGGCCCGCAATCCCAGGCGCTGAGCCAAACCGAAACGCAGGGGGACTCGACCGCATCCCAGGGCCCGCAATCTCAGGCGCAGAGCCTGGCGGAAACGCAGGGGGACTCGACCGCCTCCCAGGGCGCACAATCCCAGGCGCAGAGCCTAGCGGAAACGCAGGGGGGCTCGAC
>CAYNDC010000192.1:0-2114 GCA_964396085.1 uncultured Clostridium sp.
GGTAATGTCTGTCAGCTTGGTTTTCATACTGCTCGCCTCCTTAAAGCACGATCATTTCCGTGGGGAAGAGGGCCGCGGGGGCCTGTGTCTCGAGCAGGTGGTAGATGCTGAACACATACACCTCGCCCGCATGGAAATCGCTGGGGGAGTAGGGGAAGGCCAGGTTGCCCGCGGTAGCCCTGCGGCCCGTGTAGCCGTAGTGCAGCATGGTGGAACGTGCGAACGCGCAGATGGTATCCGCCTTGCTTTGGCTATCCGCCACCGCCTCGATGACGATGCCCAGCTCGTGCGCGCCCTCGGTGGTGGGCGTAGGCTCCAGCGAGGCCATGACGCCATCCCGTCCGTACAGGATGAAGTTCAGGTGATACTCCCAGCCATTGTCATGGAAGTTATCCGCCACGCGCTCGCGCACGCCCGCGGTGATCTCATCGATTCGGCTGATCATCACGGGGTCGCGCGTGCCGGCGATGGAAACGGTGCGGTAGCCGATGCGCTTGGCCCCCTCCAGCTTCACCGTGTAGCGCTCGGCGGGCACGAAGCGGCTGCCCGTCACGCGAACGGCGCTCTCGCTCAGCTGCTCGAAGCGGCACGCGGTCAAGTCCAAATGGCCGCCGGGGCCGGGCAAAATGTAGGGGTTCGTCTTTTCATACAGCGTGTGGGCGGCGACTGAGAGCGTTGTGCACTTGCGCGCGGGGTTGAGCGGCTCCACGGTGAAATAATCCTCGCCGATGTAGCCGAACATGCAATCCGACCCGCTGCCGGGCGTGGCGCAAATGGCGGCGCACTCGAGTATTTTGCCCAAATGCACGGCGAGGCCGCGGTCATAGCCCTGCCTTACGGCGGGCGCCGCGAACACGGAAGGGTCATAGGCGCGTCCGGCGAGCACAACCTCGGCACCCTCGTCAAGCGCCTGGATGATCGGCTCCATGCCCATCTGCCCGACGATGTGGCTTGAGGCTTCGATTTCCGCCAGGCTCAGATCCGGCGCAGGCTCAAGAGGGGAGATGCGCCCCGCATGGAACGCCTCGAGGATGCGCTCTTGCTCGAACTCGGCGTGGATGACCGCCATTTTGAAATGCAGGTTGTGCTTGTTTGCGATTTCCTCGATGATCTCGCGACACCAGGCAAGGTGCGGCTCTGCGCCGCTGCCGCCCGCCGTGCCGACAACCACGGGGATATTGTTGGGCACGCCCGCCAATAGCATAATTTCAAGATCCCGCATCACGGCGTTCCTGTCCGTGAAGGAGACGCCCGCGCCCAGATAATACGGGCCGGGGTCGGTGGAGCCCGCGTCCACCGCAATCAGGTGCGGGCGGCGCTTCATCCCCTCCTCAAACGAGGCACGGGGGAAACCGTAGCCCAATATGGCCGTTGTGGATAGAATCCGAAATTCCTCTTTCATGACGCTGATCCTCCCAGAAGTTGATTGAGTGCCAGAATGCGCCTCATTTCATTATAGACGATCATATATCCCTCGTCCACGCCCATGCCCGGCTTGGCGAGGATCTGATCCGCCTGCACGGCCATGGCGATGTGCACGCACACCTGCGCGGAGCGCTCCGTTTCGTTGCACGTGCCGCCCTGATACGCGCCGATGCCCATCTTCTTGCAGTAGAGCACCGCCTCGGCGGTGTTGTTGACGCCGCCCAAATCGGGCGTTTTGATTTGGATCATATGGCCAGCCTTGTTATCCGCAAAATAGATGATATCCTCGAGCGTGTTGCACCACTCGTCGGCCACAAGCTCCACAGGGATGCCGCGCGCATCCAGAAGCTTTCGCAAATCGCGCAGCGCCTCCATTTGCGCCTGCCGGCCGCCCGCGTCCATGGGCCCTTCAATGCGAAGGGAAAACGGCTCTGCAGCCTGCGCCAGCGTTTGAAGGTAATCGGCCATCGCCTCATAGTTGTCGTTGCCAAAAAGCTGGCCGATGGTGCCGTACACATCGATGTGCAGCACGGGCGCGTAGCTTTCCACAGGCCGCAGGCGAAGGATGCGCTCGCGCAGCCAGCCAACGTACTCGAGCAGGAGTTCGCCCTTCTCGCCGAGCTTGGTTTTGACGTTGTTAATCAGCGCGTGGGGCAGCACCTCCGCGCCCTTTAAGATCATCTTATCCG
>CAYNDC010000192.1:2124-3260 GCA_964396085.1 uncultured Clostridium sp.
GGGTGAAGATGGGAATGGGGCTCGTTGCCGGCGTGCAGCCGTACTCGGCGGCTACCACCTGGCACATGGTTTTGCCGGCGGCTTTTGCAACCGCATCGAGCAGCGCCTGCGTGACGCCGTAGCGGATAGCAGTATGCAGGCGTTGTCCCTTGGCATCCACGATGGCCTCCACGTTCGCCGCCATCTCGCGAAAGCGCGTGATCGCAACGCCCTCGAGCGCAGGGGTCACATATTCCTCCAGCACCGGGATGAAGTCCGCAGCGAGGAAGAGCGGGTCCCTGCCGCCCGCGCCGGAATACTGCACCGCCGCGCAGTCGCCATAGGCGATCTGCCCGTCCTCTAGCAGCAGCAGAACCGATACGGATTCGCCCGCTTGCCGGACGGCCGCGAAGCCCTCCGTCGCAGGCTGGCCGAAGTACGCCTCGCCATCAGACGCCGCGCCAAGCTTAATGGCCTTCTGGTCGTCGAAGAAGAAGCCCGTGCGCCCCGCCGAATACAAAACCTTTTTAATCTTCATACAAACGCTTCCTTTCCTTAGCGCGGACGGCCGACGAGGCGGCCCTTGCCCACGGCATAGATATCGTCGATCACCATTTGGAAGCTGACCTCCCGCTTTTCCGTGCGCGCACGCGCGGCGATCTTTTCCTTGTGGAACTCCAAAAGGTCGGGGGAGAGCGGCACGTTGCCGGCCTTGAGCATGCGCACCGCGCCCTGGTTATCCCGCGCGGGCAGCATGAGGCCCTTGTTGTATTTGCTGGGAGCAAAGGGAACATCCAGCACGCCGGAGGCGAAGGCGTTGACCGCGCCCACGGCGATATCCCCGTTGCCGATTTCCAAACACTTCTCGAGGATACAGCGCGTTTCCTGTTCGATGATTTGCTTTTCGAGCAGGAGGCTAGACTCATCCATGCTCTGGTCGCCGAGCATGGAGATCACCTGCTTGGTGCAGCGCAGGCCCTGCGCGTTGGATTCCATCGTGGGGATGCCGAACGCCTCGTGGGGCGTTTTGACGATGACCTTCGTGGCGTGACCCAAAACCGCCGCGACGCTGCCCAGCGCGATTACGCCAAATGCCTTGGCCTCATCCTGCGGGAAGCCGCCCATCCACTGGTGCATAACGGTCGTGACCACCACAT
>CAYNDC010000193.1:0-1727 GCA_964396085.1 uncultured Clostridium sp.
CTGGATGGCGGTGATGCCCTCGCGGGTGCCGGCAACCTTGAAGTCCATATCGCCCAGGAAGTCCTCAAGGCCCTGGATATCCGTCATGACGGCGATCTTGCCGGTGGCGGGATCCTGAATGAGGCCCATCGCAACGCCGGCGACCGGCTTTTTGAGGGGGACGCCCGCATCCATGAGAGCGAGCGTGCTCGCGCAAATGGACGCCTGCGAGGTGGAGCCGTTGGAGCTGATGACCTCAGACACGAGGCGCAGCGCGTACGGGAACTCCTCCGGCGAGGGGATCATCGGCAGCAACGCCCGTTCTGCGAGCGCGCCGTGGCCGATTTCCCGGCGGCCGGGGCTGCGCACGGGGCGCGTTTCACCTACGCTGTAGGGCGGCATGTTGTACTGGTGCATGTAGCGCTTCTCGGTCTCCTCGCCGATGCCGTCGAGCATCTGCCCGTCGCCAAGGGAGCCGAGGGTCAGTATGGTCATTACCTGCGTTTGGCCGCGCGTGAACACCGCGCTGCCGTGGGTACGCGCCAGAAGGCCAACCTCACACCAGATGGGGCGGATCTGCTCCATGCTGCGTCCATCCGGGCGCACGCCGTGGTTAATGATCTTGTCGCGAACGACTTCTTTGGTGAGGTTGTAGAGGATGCCGTCCACATCCTTGGCGGATTCGGGGAACTGCTCGGCAAAGTGCTCGAGCGCCTCCTTCTTCACCTTGGTGCTGCGCTCCTCACGCTCCCGACGATCGAACGTGTCGAGGGACCAGACGACCTTGTCGAACGCGTATGTCCGAACGAGCTCCACGAACTCGGGGTCGGGCTTGTAGATGTTGACTTCCATCTTGGGCTTACCCACCGCCGATTGAATCTCCTCGATGAAGGCAACGATCTCCTTGATGGTTTCATGCGCAAAGAGGATGGCGTCGAGCATTTCCTTTTCGCTGAGCTCATTCGCGCCAGCTTCTACCATCATGATGGCGTCCTTGGTGCCCGCCACGGTGAGTGCAAGCCTGCTCTCGTCGCGCTGAGCGCTCGAGGGGTTGATGACGTATTCGCCATCGACAAAGCCCACGCTCACGGCGCCGGTCGGCCCCGTGAAGGGCGCGTCGCTGATGGAGAGCGCAATCGAGGAACCGATCATCGCGAGGATGTCGGGCTGAATGTCCTGATCGACGCTGAGCACCGTGGCGATCACCTGAATGTCGTTATAAAATCCCTTGGGGAACAGCGGGCGCAGCGGGCGGTCGATCAGGCGGGAAGCGAGAATCGCTTTTTCCGAGGGACGTCCCTCGCGCTTGATGAAGCCGCCGGGTATTTTGCCAACGCTGTACATCTTTTCTTCAAACTCCACGCTCAGCGGCAGGAAGTCCACGCCCGCGCGCGGCTCCTTGGCTACCGTGGCGCACACGAGCACGGCCGTATCGCCGCAGCGGACGAGGGCCGAACCTCCCGCCTGCTCTGCATACTTGCCGGTTTCGACGCTCAAGATCCTGCCGGCCAGTTCCATTGAGAACTTTCTTTCCATTTCTTTCTCCTTCGTTCTTCTCATTTCATATTATAACCAATTAATTATATCTTAAGTGCCCGGAATTTGCATCAACTATTTAACAACCGTTGCCAGACGGCTTTTTCGCGCACCTCGTTGACAAAACGCAGCGTTGCGGATATAGTATATCGGTATTGTTGAATATTGTTTGCGATGCTACGCGCAAAGCGTTCTTGACCAACTAAAGAATG
>CAYNDC010000193.1:1737-3260 GCA_964396085.1 uncultured Clostridium sp.
TTTTGAGCGCGCGTTGTTGACAAAACCGCCGCTTACGGCTATAGTAAACCCGTATTGTTGAATATTGTTTGCGGCACCAGCGCAAAGCGTTCTTATCCAACAGAGAATGTCGCTTCGAGGAAGCCGTATTTTATGATACAAGCCGTGCGTATTGAGACGGGCGGCGACCCGGGCTTTCCGGCCCGGGGCATAAAATACCGCTGCTGCGAAACGGCAAAGCTACGGGGCTTTGCACGTGCGGCAAGCCCTGTTTTGTTGCGAACGGATGGACTGCGTTCCAAATCATTGACCGAACCGGAAAAGAAAGAGACTCCAATGGAATATTTTGAACTGCTCTCCCCGCAAATGCAGGGGACGCTGAACGCTGCGGGCTATACGACGCCTACGCCGATTCAGGAGCAGTCGCTCAAGCCCCTGCTTGAGAACCGCGACCTCGTAGGCGTCGCCCAGACCGGCACGGGCAAGACCGCGGCTTTCGCCGTACCCGTCATCGAGCGCCTCAGCCTCGAGAACAAAAAGGTGCAGGCGTTGATCCTGTGTCCCACCCGCGAGCTCGCGCAACAGACAACCGCGGTTTTCCGCAAGCTTTCAGCGCACAACACGCTGCGTACGGTTTGCATCTACGGCGGCCAATCCCCCAACGTGCAGATTCGCGCGCTGCGTGGCGGCGCCCAGATCGTCGTGGGTACGCCCGGCCGCGTGCGGGATATGATTGAGCGCCACGTGCTCAATCTTGCCAACGTGCGGGTTGCCATCCTCGACGAGGCGGACGAAATGCTCGACTTCGGCTTTTTGCCCGACATTAAAAACATCATGTCCTACGTGACGGGTAAGCACCAGACGATGCTCTTTTCCGCTACGATGAACGGCGAAGTCGCCAAGGTTGCCCGCCAGTTTTTGCGCGACCCGCTGCGCGTGGAAATCGGCAAGCGCGACGAGCCTGTTGAAACCGTGGCGCAGACGTTCATCATGGCCGAGGAGCCGATGAAAACGAGCGTGGTCAAGTACGTCCTCAACGAAGCCAAGCCGCGCCTGACGCTGGTGTTTTGCAACACGCGCAACCGCGTGCGCCATGTGAGCGCAGCGCTCAACCGCAACGGCATCGCGGCGGACTGCCTGCATGGCGATTTGACGCAGAAGCAACGCGACGTCATCATGGAAGATTTTCGCAACGCCAAGAGCACCGTGCTCGTGGCGACGGATGTCGCTGCGCGCGGCATTGACGTGACGGACATCGACCTTGTGATCAACTACGACGTGCCCGATAAGCCCGATTATTACGTGCACCGCATCGGCCGCACCGGCCGCGCCGGGCGCCGCGGCCTCGCCTGCACGCTCATCAGCGAGCGCGACAAAGCGCGCATGCAGGAGATCAAAAAGCAATATCGGATCGTGGAAGCAACCTAAGAAAACAGGATCATCACAGAGAAAACAGCGCCGCCGCGAACGTTCGCGGCGGCGCTGTTTGTTTTTGGGTTTTTAGAATCGCATATAAGCTCAAGGGAACGGCGTTTTCATCGGTC
>CAYNDC010000194.1:0-3249 GCA_964396085.1 uncultured Clostridium sp.
GCCCCGGTGCAGCGTTTCATTTATTCGGATATGCTGCGGCACTCCAGATAGTACCGCTTTTCGTTGGCTTCTCCCATGGAGAAGGTCTTCCTGGGCAGCGCGCCGTCGAAGATCACCGTGCGGAAAAAGGCATCCTTGCTCATGGGGGGCAGCAAAAAGCCCATGTTGCCATCCTTGCGGCCCAACTCGAGCACGACGTCCTCGCCGTGGATATAATCGATCACAGAGTCCGCAAAATCCTTGCGCAGCGCGTCAAGCGCGTTTTGCAACGTGCCGACTTCCAACTGCGCGGCGGGCTTGGTGACGCTGAAATAGCCAAAGCCTTCGCGCACGACGAAGGGCAGCACATGAACGCCCTGCGCCTGCGCGGCCTTCGCCGACGCGTCGCACTCGTCCTTCGAGGCGAACAGCTCCATGCCGCAGCCACCGTTATCGGCGGCAAGCCTTGCTTGCAGCCATTGGAGCGCCTTTTGCACATCGAGGTTGAAGAGCACGCGGTGGATGGGTTCAAAAGCGATGCCTTCATCGTGCACGTTCTCAAGCTCCACCAGCGCGAAGCGCGCGGGATGCTCCTCCCGCTGCGCGGGGGAGAGGTTCGCCTTTAGGGCTTCCCAGTTAGCCTTGGCGGTGGCGAGAGAGTGGTTTCCATCTCCCATCGCGAAGAGCAGCGGCGGTTGCTTGCAGCTATACTTGGCCTCAAACGCCGCCGGATCGGCAAGCGCCTCGAGCGCCCGAAGGGCGGCTTGTATCTTCGCCGGGTTATTGATCAGCCAGCCTTCGATGTGCCCGCCTTGCTGCATAAGCTCAAAGTCGTAAGCCTTGCACATGGGGCAGGCCGCAGCGGCGATGGGCTCGATGACCGTGCGTGCGGGATCGTCGATGAGAACGAGGATGTGGGGAAGCTCGAGCAGCGCATCCTTGCGGATGCGAAGGCGCGGGGGGATGCGCTCCACGATCGTGCCCTCCGTGGCGCGGATGAGCGTAGTGGAGCCGCGGGAGTAGTCGTAATGCTCAAGGTCCAGGGCCGTAATGAGGCCCAGGCGGCTCTTGCCGCCGACCGTGCGGCGCACAAGCATAAAGCCCTCGCCCCTGTTTTCCAGCACGCCCTCGTCGCGATAGTTCTTCATCGTGGCGTTGATAGCGTCAATGCGCTCGGCTTCATCCGGCTTTTCGAGGTACATCTCGGGGAGCATCATGCGCAGCGTCGAGGGAGCGGCGCCTACGATGCGTTCGGTCTCCTCCCAATAATCGGGCTGCGAGGTGAACTGGTCGCACGCGACGACCGCCCATTTGGTCATGTCCGTACCAGCGCGGGGCAAGAGGATCTCGGGCACCTTCACGCCCGCCGTGTTTTGAAAAGAGCTCATTTGTGCCTCCGTATTCCTATAATAATCAATCGGATGCTGCCATTACGCGAGCGTCGTGCCGGCTCTGCCCTCAAGCGCCTCAAGCGCCTTATCGAGCGAGGTGATGATGGACGTCCTGCCCGGCTTGCTCTCGACGAACTTCAGCGCGGCCTCGATCTTGGGCAGCATGGAGCCGGGCGCGAAATGGCCCTCGGCGATATAGCGCTTGGCATCCGCGACGCTGAGCGTTTCGAGATCCTTCTGATCCGGCTTTTTATAGTTGATGCTAACCTTTTCAACCGCCGTGAGGATGACCAGCGCATCCGCGTTCATATCCTCGGCAAGGCGCTCGCTGGCGAGGTCTTTATCGATGACGGCCGCCGTTCCTTCGAGGTTGCCCTCCGCGTCGCGCACGACCGGGATGCCGCCGCCGCCCACCGTCACCACGACAAAGCCTGCGGCGCAAAGAGCGCGCACGGCGTCGAGCTCGATGATCTCAACCGGCATGGGAGATGCCACCACGCGGCGCCAACCGCGCCCTGCATCCTCCTTCATGGAATAGCCCTTGTGCGCGGCGATCGACTGAGCCTGCTCCTCAGAATAGAAGGGGCCGATGGGCTTTGAGGGGTTCTTGAACTTCGGGTCGTCCCGATCAACCACGACCTGCGTCACGAGCGTGACGACGGGCTTGTTGATCCCGCGCCGGCGCAACACCTTCGACAGGCCTTGCTGGATGTGGTAGCCGATCATGCCCTGGCTCATCGCGCCGCAAACATCAAAGGGCATGGCGGGCGTCGCTTCGCTGTCGGACGCCTCGTTTTGCAGCACAATCCGTCCAACCTGCGGGCCGTTTCCGTGGGCGATGGTCACATCGAAGCCGCGCTCTATGATATCAGCAATGTACTCGCTGGTTTGTTCCACGACCGCAAGCTGTTCTTGTGCGGTTGCGGGTCTGCTCGCCTCCTGCAGGGCATTGCCTCCGAGCGCTATTACGATTTTTTTCATCCGGTTTCTCCTTTAGCATAATGAAGCTTTCCCTGCATGCGCACTGGCTTGATGCAGGACATACAACTTTAGTATATCCGCGGGTGTATAGCCTGTCAACGCTCCGGCTTAAAAGAATCGACACTTGCATTGCTTGCCATCTTTGACTCCCATTGCGCAGATGCCCGTGCGGGATGTAGCCCTGCGGGGAAGGCTTGCGCGCCGGTGCTATGGTGCGCCACGCACCCGTCGCTGCGACGAGGAAGGCCGCCCCAGAATGAGGCGGCCCGGATTCGTTTTTCGTTGCCGGTAGGAGGCTTGGCTCAAACCTTGCCCTCGAACAGGCGGCTGTCCTTGAGCAGCACGTCATGCGCGCCGCCCTCGTCGATGCTCGCGGCGGAAACGAGGGTAAGGCGTGCCTTCTCGCGCAGTTCGGGAATGGTCAGTGCACCGCAGTTGCACATGGTGGAGCGTACCTTGGCGAGCGTTGCCTCCACGTTGTTGTGGAGGTTGCCCGCATAGGGCACGTAGGAGTCCACCCCCTCCTCGAAGGAGAGTTTCGCCTCGCCGCCGCTGTCATAGCGCTCCCAGTTGCGCGCCCGTGCGCTGCCCTCGCCCCAGTATTCCTTCATATAGGTACCGTTGACCAAAACCTTGCTCGTCGGGCTTTCATCAAAGCGCGCGAAGTAGCGGCCGAGCATGCAGAAATCCGCACCCATGGCGAGCGCGAGGGTGATGTGATAATCCATCACGATGCCGCCGTCCGCACAGATGGGGATATACACGCCGGTCTCGTTAAAATATTCGTCCCGCGCGCGGGCGACCTCCTGCACGGCGGTGGCTTGCCCGCGGCCGATGCCCTTGGTTTCGCGCGTGATGCAAATGGACCCGCCGCCGATGCCGACCTTAATGAAGTCCG
>CAYNDC010000195.1:0-3197 GCA_964396085.1 uncultured Clostridium sp.
AGCTTCCGCCGCATCGCCCAGCTTTTGCCGCCGCCGCGCGCGCCGCCGTAGGCCGTGTGCCGTGTGCGCGAGGTGAAGAACTCCGCCTGGCGCGGGTTGGGCGCGCCGGCGAGCACAAGCGTCCGTTCCATTAGAAAATACCGTACAGCCGCAGCGCGAGGTCCGCCACGAGCCGCTTTCGGTGCCGCGTAACGGTGGTTTTATCGCAGCACAGCTTCGCGCCGATTTCCGCGTCGCTCATTTCGCGCACGTAGCGCATGTCGATAGCGGGATAATAGGGATCCTCCCGAATGCATGCCAACGCACAGGTCATTTTTTTAACCTCGCGCTCATCGGCCGCGAGGCGTGCGCGCAAATAGGCCATCTGCGCGGCGTGCGCCTCCTCGGGATCGACGCGCATGCCCGGGCGCAGCAGCCGCACGAACGATGCCGAATGCGAACGCAGCGCCTCCACGCCGAGGTTCTCCAGCTCCGATAGCTCCTCCTGCGCATCCTCGATGCGCGCGCGGATGAGCTTGAGTTGATAGAGCCGGCGCTCCGTCGCGGCATAGGCCGCGTGCTGCGCCTGTTCGGGGGTGACGGCGGGGCTTGTCCGCTCGCGAGCATCCCGCACCTGGGGCAACACCATCATGTTTTCGATGTTGTAATCCTTCCGTTTCATCTTGGTTCCTCCTAAAAATAGAACGAATGTTCCGTTTATAGGCGCATTATACCTTAGCGTTATGCGCGAAGCAACGGCCAAAAACAAAGCAGTCCCCTTAGGGGGACTGAGAATCAAAAACTGCATTTTGGAGGGGCTGTAAATCCTAGAGAGCGAAATCAATCCAAACCGTATTTTTGTTTCAGCGCGTCGAGCGAGCCGTCCTGCTCCATATCCGATAGCATGACGTCCGCAACGGAGGCGATGGCCGGCACTTCGGCGAGGCAGGCCACGGCATACTCGAGCGTGCCCAAAGTGACCGGGCTCACGCCGAACGAGTACGTTTGGGCATATTTGCTTGCCAGGATGCCGGGCAATACGGCCGCGTCGATCTCACCCTGCGCAAGGCCGCTCAACAGCGCGTCATAGGAGGCGTAGCGAACGACCGCCTCGAGGGTGAGCCCGTCGTCGGGATGGTTTTCGATGTAGGCGGAAAGCGTGCTAAAAGCCGCGCCCGAGGGCACGTACAGGCTCGTGGTGCTCGCGCTTTGGATGCAGCCCAGCACGATGTTTTTCACGGGGATGTTTTCCTCGCCGGGGCGGGTGAGCAGGAGCACCGGATCCCCATAATACGCACGCGAGTAGGCATAGCCCGAGAAGGCGTTTGCGGGCATCAGGGCGATGGCGGCGTCAATGCTGCCATCCGTGAGCTTGGCGGCCACGTTCATTGCGTTGACGGGCACAAGCTCCACCGCCTCGCCGCCCGGCCAATCTGCGCTCGCCTGCATGATCTTTTCGGCTAAAAGCTGCGCAAGCTCCACCTCGAGGCCTTCGTTCTCCGCCGCAAGGCCGGGGACGTCGGTGCGCACGCCCACGCGCAGCACGCCGGTATCCCAAACGGTGGCGATTTCCGCGCTGTTCATCAAAACGGGTTCGGCGCGCAGCGAGCGCAGCAAAACGACGAGCACAACGATGCCCGCAAGCACATACAAAACCCTGCGCGCAGGCTTGCCGGCCTCGCCCCGCAAAGGAATTAAACTGTGGCCGCGTTTGATTCTTTCCAAGGGGCGGCGAAAGCCCCGGAGAAAGCGCACCTTCATCCTAATAACCGTTCCTTTTCACGCGCAGCATCGAGTGCCGCGCCGCGTTTGTTCAAATTATACCCGCGCGGGCGCGCGTTGACAAGCTGCGGCAGCGTGGGATATACTGTATAGTCACAAACAAAGTGTAAACGATTGAGGAGAAACGTATGCGCAAGCTGACTTCCGACGAACTGCGGGAACTTTATTTGAACTTTTTCGCCGAGCGCGGACACGCGGTGATCCCCTCGGCGTCCCTCATACCCGAAAACGACCCCACCGTGCTCTTCACGACCGCGGGCATGCACCCGCTCGTGCCGTATTTGATGGGCGAGAAGCACCCGGCGGGCCGCCGCCTGGTCGATGTGCAAAAGTGCGTGCGCACGGGCGACATCGACGAGGTGGGCGATGCCTCGCACTGCACCTTCTTTGAGATGCTGGGCAACTGGTCTTTGGGCGATTATTTCAAGCAGGAGTCAATCGCCTGGAGCTGGGAGTTTTTAACCGATGAAAAATGGCTGGGCATCCCCAAGGACAGGCTCTATTTCACCTGCTTTGCCGGCGATGCGGATGCCCCGCGCGATCTGGTCGCTCACGATCGCTGGGTGGAGATGGGCGCGGAGCCTTCGCACATCTTCTTTTTGGGCAAGAAGCACAACTGGTGGGGCCCCGCGGGCATGACCGGCCCCTGCGGGCCGGATACGGAGATTTTCTACGACACAGGCAAACCCGCCTGCTCGCCGGGGTGCGACCCTTCGTGCTCCTGCGGCAAGTACCTCGAAATCTGGAACAACGTGTTCATGGAATACAACAAGCTGGGCGAAGGCCGCTTTGAGCCGCTCTCCCAGAAGAACGTCGATACCGGCATGGGGCTGGACCGCACCGTCGCCACCCTTCAGGGTGCGGGGAGCGTGTTCGATACGGATGCCTTCACGCCCATCATCGAGCGCATTGCCGCGCTTTCGGGCAAGCATTACAACGACAATGCCGACACCATGCGGGCGTTTCGCATCATTGCGGATCATGTGCGCTGCTCGAGCTTCATTTTGGGCGATCCAAACGGCGTGACGCCCTCGAACATCGACCAGGGCTACATTTTGCGCCGCCTCATCCGCCGCGCCATCCGCTACGCCATGCAGCTGAACATGCCTCAGGACAGCCTCAAAACCGTTGCCGAGGCCGTCATCGAGCGCTATGGCAAAGCTTATCCCGAGCTGGAGCAAAACAGGGAGAAGATTACCGTGGAGCTGTCCCGCGAGGAGGCCCGCTTCCAGCGCACGCTGAAAAACGGCATGCGCGAGTTCGAGCGCATCAAGGATAATTTCCCCGGCGGCGTGATCGACGGGGTGACGGCCTTCCACCTCTACGACACCTACGGCTTCCCCATCGAGTTTACGCAGGAGATGGCGGGGGAGAACGGGCTTACGGTGGATGTGGCGGGCTTTGAAGCCGCGTTTGCCGAGCACCAGAAAAAATCC
>CAYNDC010000196.1:0-3120 GCA_964396085.1 uncultured Clostridium sp.
AGCCCGCGTGGAACGAGGTGGAAGTATAAACGTACGGATGCCCGTTTTCCAGTTCGAGCACCGGCGTGCAGTTGGTATCATCCAGCGTATCCTGCACCCAGTCGAGCGTGAGCGTGTTGAGGTCGAGGCACATCATGTGACCGCCGTTGTCCGTGAATATCGCGTGGCCGCGCCAGATAATGGCGCTGTCCTCAATGCCCAGCCACCAACCCTGGTTTCCGTTGAGATCGGGCGAGTTGGTGCGCGCACCCTTGTAGCGCCATTTGACGACCTCGGGATTCACGGAGATCGTGCCGGCCTGCGGGTCGTAGTTGGTGTTGAGCTTGATGACATATACAACGCCGGATTCGCCCGGGTAAATGAGCGTGTCGGTCTGTGCATCCACGAGGGCGGAACTGTCAAAGAACGAGAGATTGCGCATCGAGAAGCCGTCTTTCTCCCCGAACTCGTAGAGCACCTTGCCGTCAATCAGGCTGATGATCGATGCGTGGCTGGAGCCGCTGCCGTCGGCCTTGCTGTCGTCCCCCGATCCGAGGTACATGAGCGGATAGCCGCGCGGATCGAGCGCGCCTGCGCCCTTGAAGGGATAGTTGCCCATGCTGATGGGGCTTCGCGTGCGCGTACCGGTCTCTAGGTCGAAGAAATAGATGTGCCCGTCCATCGTGGCGTAGATAACCTCGACTAAATTCGCCTTGGCCTTGGCTTCGGCAGTGAGGTTCATAATCTGTTTTACTTCCTCCGGCCAGCGCACGATCAGCGGTTGACCGGTCCAGCCGCAGCCGGTCCACGAACCCGTGCCGGTCATTTTGGCAACGCTGCCCACGGAAGCAGTCCATGCGCCCGCGACATCCAGCGTTTTTTCAACGATGTTGGCAACGCCGTAACTTGCGCTCTCCCTGAAGTTGTTGCCGCGGAAGGTGATGACGCCTTCGAGCTGGGTGTATTCCGCTCCCGTCGTAAAGTCGATGCTCTCCGATCGCAGGTATTGCGCAACGATCGCGTCATTTACCTGAATGGCCGTTTCCATGCCGAAGTCGGAAGGACGCGTGCCATCCACCGCTGTGGGGTTGAACGACGCAAGCGGCGTGGGCGTGGGCTCCGATGAAATAGCGGGCGAATTCTCAGGCGAGGGCGATAGGGAAGGGGAGGGGCTGCTGAACAGATCCTCCCAAAGGCTGCCGGGGGTCTTGTCCGGATCATCGCCGGAGCCGGATAGCGAGGAAAGCGCCACGATGCCAAGCGTGAGCGCGATGATAAACAAGATGAGAATGATGATGAACTTGCCGGTGATTTTACGCCGTCTGCGGCGATGTCTCGTCATTGCATGCGCCTCTGTTTCATTAGAATGTTCTGCACTATTATAGCCTTTTTTCCACGATCGAACAACCCGCACGTATGATGCGTTTGTAAACATTTGGATTCGCAGCGCACAACGACCCCGACAACGCATAACCCGAAGCTGGGTCGACCTTGGAGGGGCCGGTAAAGTTTGGTGCTATGTCGCCAGGGATCGTTTTGCACGCGTGCAAAATCCAAGCGGACGCCCGCTGGGGCGTCCGCTTGGACTGGCGCATATGTGTTTTTATTTTTACCTCGCCGCGGCGATGGGCAAAAGCCCGGGAAGACGCCGCGCCGGTAGTAAACCGAGTGAGGGCCTCAAGCGGCGCGGTTCATGTCGTGCACAAAAAGCTTATTGCGGGGCACGACTGCTAAATGAGCAGGCGCACGGAGATTTTTGGCGACGGCGCTCTTGCGGCGCGCACGCGCCTTGCTCTCCTGATAGATGGCAACCGCCGCCATCACGCCGATGACGATGCCGGGAACCATGAAGGAAAAGAACAAACCAAAGTAATTCATAATAGCCTCCGTGCAAAATATCTTTCCTGGAAACGCGCCCTCTGCGCGTTGCGGTTGCCATACAGGAAACACGCGCTTTCTTTTGTTTACATGTTCATTATAGTATCTGATAAAGATACTGTCAATACCGTAATGGGGATTATATGGGTATTATTTTCGCTTGCGCGCCATTTCCGTTTAAGATACAATAGGAAAAACGAGGAGGTGCGTATGAACCGTCTCAAGGATCTTCGCAACCGGCGCGGCATGAGCCAGGAGGAGCTTGGCGCAATGCTTGGCGTGCAAAAGGCCGCTGTTTGCAAATATGAGCTGGGGCGCGTGCCGCTGCCAAATGATGTGCTCGTAAAGCTGTGCGATTATTTCGACGTCACCTCAGACCACCTGCTTGGGCGGGATGAAATGGTGACGCCTCTGTTTAAGCAACGCGCGAGCCTGCCTTCGAGCTTCCGCCCCGTGGAGGGGGCGGTGGGGGTTCCTCTCGTGGGCAGCGTGCACGCGGGGCTGCCCATGCTCGCCGAGGAGAACATCAGCGAGTACATCCCCGTACCCGCATGCGACGTGGTCGCCGGCGAGTATTTTTACATGCAAGTCGAGGGGGATTGCATGGAGGGCGAGTTCATCCCCGAGGGGGCGCTCGTGCTCGTGCGGCTTCAGGCGAGCGTGGAGAACGGCCGCATCGCGGTCATACGCATCGGGGATGAAGTGCTGCTGCGAAAGGTCAAAACCATGGGGGATTCGCTGATGCTCATCCCCGCCAACAACCGCTACGAACCGATGATTGTGCCGCGCCACAGCGCCGCGATTATTGGCCGCGTCACGGAAGTGCGCATCCGTTCGTTTTAAGACCGCCGCTAGGGCTTGCAGCCCGCGTTCAAGGTCGCTATAATGGACGAAGTCCCTCAACGCAAAACCCCGCCCCAGGGCGGCCCGGTTGGATGTGGCGCGAGGGCGAAAGGGAGAACGCGGCCGGCGTGCGCACACGCTAGAAAGGAATGTAACCGATCGTTCAAAATTTCTTCAAAATATTGCTTGACAAATCGATTGACATCCTAAACGCATGATGATAAAATAATAAACTGCGTTAGCATGGTAATCTGTGGGAGTATTGCGCTTTCATGGGAAAAACGTGCTGGCTTTCCTTAATTTGGTATCAGCCTGAGCTGTTTTGGGGAAGCTAATTGCCGGGGTGACGCGAGCGGCAGGCACCGCGAAGGCGGCAAATCGTATAGAGGAGTGAGCGCGATGGTACATGAAGTGCAGATG
>CAYNDC010000197.1:0-3113 GCA_964396085.1 uncultured Clostridium sp.
TTGCCCGCCATGGTTTCAACATCGCTCAGCTCAATGCCGCGCGCGCGCAAATCCTCCATGAAGGGCTTGAGATAGGAAATGCTGCTGAAGATCAGATACAGGTGCAGCTTGTGCAGCTTTTTCGTATAGCGGTTTTCAAACTTATCGGCAAATACCATCACGAAAATGAGCACAAGACAGGTGATGATGGCGCCGAAATAGAAGCCGATGCCAATGGCCAACCCCATGCACGCGGCAACCCACAGGCCTGCCGCGGTGGTCAGGCCCTTGACACGGTAGTAGCGCGTGACCATGATGGTTCCCGCCCCTAAAAAGCCAATGCCGGAGATGACTTGCGCGGGCATCCTGCCCGGATCGCCGCCGAAATGATCCATCATGAACTGAGCCGTCATCATGCTCACGGTGGCGCCGATGCATACGAGCATATAGGTGCGAAGGCCGGCGGGACGCTTCTTGCGCGTGCGCTCAAGGCCCAGCACGCCGGAGCAGAGTACCGCCAGCAGCAGACGCAGGAGGATGGTCCATTCGTTGAGCTCGAGAAGATTCCATTTCTCGCATAGCGCGATCATTGTTATTCCTCCTTCAATCTAAAAACTCAGCGGTAAAAACGGTCGATATACTCCATAACCTCGGCGCGCGTGCCCATGAATGGGCCGGGCGTTTCCATTTTAAGCGAAACCAGAGCCGCGGCGCGCAGCAGGGCAGTCGGGATATCCTCGCGGAGCCGCTCGGTGATGTAGCCGGAAAAGCAGGTGTCCCCGCGGCCGGTGCGCCCCGAAAGGTTGCGGGGTTTGAGCGGCTGCACATAAACGCAATCGCCGTCGCACACGATCACCTCGGTGTTATGGGTGATCATAACCTCCTTTGCGCCCCACGCGCAAAGCAATCGCGCGGCGGCGGCGCGGTCCGTGAGGCCCGTGAGGATTTCGGCCTCGGCGGCGTCGGTCTTGAGGAAGCGCAATAGGGGAATCAGCTCGCGCTTGTGCGCCCAGTCCCGGAATTCCATCGTGCCGTTTGCGAGGCGCACGCGCAGCATGCACTGCACGTCGAGCGCCGTGTCGCCCCGGCGGGCGCAGGCATCGATCATGTCGTTGCCGATATCGCCGCGCACGAGTCCCGCCAGGTGATACAGCCGCGTTTGAACCGCGGGCAGATCCTCGGGGCAGTAGGGGTCGATGGACGCCGCGCAGCGGCACAGGCGGCGCTCTCGATCGGCGGTGAAATAGGTGTTTTCCATCAGCGTGTTTTCGCGCGAGGGC
This sequence comes from uncultured Clostridium sp., assembly GCA_964396085.1. Classification (GTDB taxonomy): domain Bacteria; phylum Bacillota; class Clostridia; order Christensenellales; family CAG-138; genus Phil1. The sequence goes on from CAYNDC010000197.1 coordinate 1,260, forward strand.
AGCGGAAACACCGAGATGTTCGGGTGGCCAGCGAAAGCTTGCTCAAGGTCGAGCGCGGCGGAGTTGCGCTTGGGCAGCACCGCGACCGCATGACCCATCGCAGCCGCCGCGTGGCCGGAAAACAGGACCGCGCCGCCAAAGCTGTGCGCCACGGCACCATCGTAATCGGTGTTGGTATCCAGGCAAACCTGCCCGATGATCAGCGTGTCGAAACTCACGGGATCGCCTCGCCTTTCTCGATGATATCTGCAAACGGGGGGCACCAGAGCTTGAATGCGCGGGATTCGATTGCAGCCTTCAGGGCATGGGAATCTGTGATGCGCTCATCAAAAAGGACCGCCGCACGCCCTTCGTCCCCCGCACGGTGCGCGTCCGAGCTGCAAAGCCGGTAGAGCGCGGGATGCGCGCGCGCGAGTTCCAGCGCAAGGGGGTTGCGGCTGTCGTGGCGCGGGTTGCAGTTGGCGATTTCCAGCCCATGCACGCAATCGTAAAACACCTCGTCGCAGTAGCGGTAGGGGTGAGCATGGATGATGAGCACCTCATGGCCGAACTTTTCAAAAAACGCTTTGTGGTCCATGTGGCACACATAGGGGTTGGCGCGCAGCCATGCCTCGTCCACCCCATAGATCAAATAGTCGCTCTCGTTTTCTGGAAAGCGCAGCTCGATGCCGAAAATCACATCAAGCCCCAGCTCGTCGCCCGCCTTTTTCGCCTCGTTGTAGCCATGCATGTATCGGGTGACACACTGCTGCCAGTTCTCGTGGCAGTCCATCAGAGAAATGTAGAGGTCGTGCAAATGGTCTGTGATGCAAATGCCCGCATAGCCCAGCTCCTTGTAGCGCGCGACGACCTCTCGTGCCTGAACATAGCCGCAACGGCTTGTTTCCATGGTATGTACATGGATGTCGTATCGATACATGCTCCGTTTTCCTTTATCCTATCAGGTTTTTATTTGCGTCATGGCGCATCCACACGCATGCAGGTGCCCCGCTCCACGAGCGAAGGCGTAAGGATGCGATGGGAATAGCCTGCGTTGGGATCGCTGATTTTTTCGAGCAGCACATCCACCGCCATTGACGCCATCGTTTTTTTGGGTTGATCAATGGTCGTCAGGTTGATCCGGGGAAGATCGGTATAGGTGATGTTGTCGAACCCGAGCAGCGAAAGATCCTCGGGGATGCGGATACCGGCCTCGCCGGCGGCTCCCATCACGCCCAGCGCAAGCGAGTCGGAAGCGGCGAAGATGGCGCTCTGCCGCAGAGGCTTTTGAAACAGGTGCCGCGCAAGTTGATAGCCGGCCTGGACGGAACTGAGGCTGAAGTTGCTGTTGCAGAACGTCGGCTCCATGTTGAGCGCGCGGCAGGCATCGATGTAACCCTCGGCGCGAAGCTGATGGGTCACGCTGTTCTTGCGCCGCCCCAGATACAGCACGCTCCTGTGTCCAAGGGAGTAGAGGTATTCCGTGCCCAGCCGCGTACCGCGGTAATTATCCACCGCCACATAGCTCTCGGGCAGGTCGCGCAGATTTTCACTCATGAAAACCGTTGGCACGCGGGCGATGTAGGGTTTGAGGTTCTCATAGGAGTCCGAACCTGAGGGCACGAGGATAATGCCGTCCACCTGCCTGCCCGCGAGCAGCGTGAACACCTGCCGCTCAAGTTCGGGGTCGTGGGAGGAGTTGCACAGCATGAGGTTATAGCCCTTCTCCCGCGCGCGAATTTCAATATGGTAGGCAAGCTCGCTCATGAACGGGTTGTCGATATTCGCCAGGATCAGGCCGATGAGCTTGGTGCGTTTCATGACCATCGAGCGGGCGACGTAGTTGGTCGTATAGCCCATCTCGCGGCAGATTTT
>CAYNDC010000198.1:0-3083 GCA_964396085.1 uncultured Clostridium sp.
CGTTGAGCTCCAGCGTCCCCGCGCGGCAGATCAGCCGCATGAACGGGGCGGGAACGCCCACGGAAATATCCCGCACCCGGTGCTTGGCCTCGGTTTCGGCGGCGGAGAGCGCGTCGACGATGGCGTCGCCAAGGCTCTGCTCGTCCTCCAGCACGCCGCGGCGGTAACCCTTGTACTCGCGTATGCCCGCGCCCTGAACGAGTATGTTCTCCCTGCCGTCCTCGCCGCAGATAAGGCATATCACCTTCGAGCTGCCAATATCCAAGATAGCGGTATTCTGGCCCATCCATCCTCCGTTCGGATGGATTGCCCCGCGGCGGCCGGCGGGCCGAAACGCGCGAACATACCCATCCCAGTATTCAAAGAATACCACATATACCATATATTGTTCAAGGCTTTCGCACGCTATTCCGCCAAATGTTACCAGAAGTCTATGCTTTTTCAGCGTCTCAGCCCGAGAACGGCTCTCCCGGCGAGGGACTCACCCCCGGTGAAGGGCTTTCATCCGAGGAAGGGCTTTCATCCGGTGATGGGCTTTCTTCCGGCGAAGGGCTATCCTCCGGCAATGGGGATTCCTGCGGATCTTCCGGCTCCTGCTCCGCGGGAGAATAGACAGGATCGCCCATGGCGCCCAGGTCGAGCGCGCCGCTGTTGGCAAGCCCGAGCTTTTGAAGCTCAGGAAGTACCGCGAGGTAGTCGGCAAGCTTTTGCTCAAGACCATCCGGCTGGCCGATGTGCAGCGTGAGGCCCAAAGTCGTCGTCATGGATACGCTCAGAGGATTGCTCATATCCACGAGGTCAATATCCGCCTCAATACCCGCGCCGTATAGTGCGGCGAGTATTTCCACCAGCGTGCGCGAGTTGAAATCCGACTCCTCACCCAACCGCTGGCCGATGTGATAGCCGCCAAAGCCCATTCCCGAAACGCGGATGAGGCCAGTATAATCCGCCCGCGCACCGATGGAGAGCACATACCCCTTGGGATCAATCACCGCCTGCGCGTTGAGGCCCACGATCACCGCAGCCTCCGTGCGCTCCTTCACGCTCACAACGAGCTTGTCCGGATAGGCGCGCACAATTTCAGCGGTTTCGATATAGGGGTCCTCCTCGATGCGCGCGCGCGCCTGCGCAAGATTGGACAGCCAGGTATGCCTGCCCGTTTTTAGGCCGGATGCGGCGATGATTTCCTCTGCTGAAAGGCGCTCGTTGCCTGCCACCTCGATTTCATCCACGATCAACACAAACCATGTGAGCAGCAGCGCCGCCAGGGCGACGACCGCCGCGACGCAAAGCGTCAGGAATCGGTTGAACTTGCGCTGTCGCTCCAGGGCGATCTTCTCGCGCTGGGTAAGCGAAGGCCCGCGTTTGCCTGCCCCTGCTTGTCCTTTCGCACGCGCCGCCTTGGGCTTCGTATCCCCCTTGCGCTTCTCACGCCTTGGCCGGCGTTCGCCCGGTTCCGGTTCGCGGATGTCTAAAAGCTCGCTCACGGGCAAGGCCGTGTTGAGCGGCAGCGGTTCTTCCCCGGCAGGCGCGGCAAAGGGGCGAAGGTTTAACTCCTGCGCGCCTCGCCCGTACCTGTTTTTATCGCCGCCGTTCATGCTGCTATTATACCTCACGTCTGATCTTCGCGCCAAGAGCACCGAGCATCTCCTCGAGCCTATCGTACCCGCGGTCGATGAACTCCGCGTTTTCCACAACCGTTTCCCCATCCGCCGCAAGGCCCGCGATGGTCAGCGCTGCCCCGCCGCGCAAATCCCTCGCCACAACGCGCGCGCCCGTCAATAGCGGCACGCCGCGGATGACGATGGTGCGGTCCTTCTGCGTGAAATTTGCCCCCATGCGATGCAACTCCGCGCCGTGCTTAAAGCGGTTTTCAAACACGTTCTCCACGATCATGCTCGTGCCCCGCGCCGTACAGCACAGCGCAAAAAATTGCGCCTGCATATCCGTGGGGAAACCCGGATACGGCAAGGTTTCAATGAGCTTAATCTCATTGGGGCGCGCGGGAGAATGGATGCGGATGCTCTGCCCGCGGATATGAATCTCGCTGCCCGCCTCACGCAGCTTCGCCAGGATGGAACCCAGGTGTGTAGGCGCGGCCCCTGTGAGCGTGACATCTCCGCCGGTGATCGCCGCCGCGCAAAGCAGAGTGCCCGCCACGATGCGATCCGGCATGATGCTGTGCGTCACAGCATCCTCCCGCGCAGGGCGGCTGCCGATAATGCGAACCGTGCTGTTTCCCGCACCGCTTACATCGTATCCCAACGCGTTGAGGAAGGTTTGCAAATCCTCAATCTCCGGCTCGCGCGCAGCGTTGTGGATGAGAGTTTCCCCCTCTGCCCCCACGGCAGCCATGATGATGTTCTCCGTAGCGCCCACGCTGGGATAATCGAGGTGAATATCCGTGCCCGTGAGGCGTTCTCCATCGCACACGATCAGCCCGTGCTCCTCGCGCACGTCCGCACCGAGCATCCGCAAGCCCTTAATATGCAGATCGATCGGCCGGTGTCCGATTTCGCACCCGCCGGGGAATGTGCATACCGCATGCCCAAAGCGCCCCAACAGCGACCCGAGCATGAAGATGGAGGAGCGCAGTTCCTTGGAAGGCCCCTGTGGCATCACATAGCTGTGCGCGTGGGAGGGATCGATCAACAGCGCATCCTCGCGCCATTCGGCCTCGACCCCCAGCTCCTGCAGGATGGCCAACATGCTGCCCACATCCTTCAGTCGCGGGCAGTTTTCAAGCTTTACCGGCGCTTTGGTCAAAAGGGTTGCCGCAAGAATCGGCAGTGCAGCGTTTTTTGCGCCGGAAACACCAATGCTGCCATAAAGCGGTTGCCCGCCGGAAACTACGATGGATGCCATGCCCTCTCCTCTCCGCCATCAACGGCACATTCCATCTTATGCGGAGAAGCACGCTTTCGTTCTCAGGCCCCTTGGGGCTACTCCGTGTTGCGCGAGATGTTGAGCAAAATGCCCGTCGCGCATAGGAAAATCAGCAGAGACGTACCACCTGCGCTGATGAAGGGCAGCGTTTGCCCGGTGGGCGGAACCGAGCTTGTCGCCACGGCGATGTTGATCGC
>CAYNDC010000199.1:0-2112 GCA_964396085.1 uncultured Clostridium sp.
TGCCATCCGCCATAAGAACCCTGTATTTTGTCATTTATGCCCTCCTCTTCCCCAACATATGGGGTTTTTTGTCATCACCATAAGGATAACACCGCGTTTTCCGCGGCGTAAGGGAAGTAAAATAGCTTCTTTTGGCGCAATTTGAGAGCATTTGCGCGGAAAATGTTAGTCCCTGGGGATATATCCACCGGCGCCCCTTGACAAAGCGGCAAGGGGGGACTAGAATAAGCCGCTAAACGACTGAATATCAAACGATTGATTAAGGATTTGGCCGGATAAAAGAGAAAAACCGAAGGAGTTGCGGCATGCCTTATTTTACGATTATGGAGAACATCCGTAGGTACGAGCTTTTACGCAGAATTTATGTGCGAAGCCGCGCGCGGGACGTCGAAATGCACCGCGGCCAGGTGCCGCTGCTCGATTTTATCGTCCGCCATGACGGGTGCACGCAAGCCGAGGCCGCTGAATATACGGGGGTGTCGAGCGCGTCCGTCGCGCTTTCGGCCAAGCGCATGGCGGCGGCGGGGCTCATCGAGCGCAATGCGGACGCGGGGGACCTGCGCCTCAACCGCCTGAGCGCCACCGAAAAGGGCCGTCGTGCGCAGGCGGATTTCATGGCTGTTTTCGCCGAGTTGGACGAGCGGACTTTCCGGGGGTTTTCGCAAGAGGAGCTCGCGCAGCTAAACGCTTTTCTCGAGCGCATGATCGAGAATGTCGCGCCCGAGCACGCTCTAGGCAACATGGATGCGCTCGTGCGCCAACTTCACACAATGGACGAGGGGCATAACGCATGAGCAATCTGCCTGCGAGTCGCCGGGAGCAACACGCGCCGGTTTACAGCTTTGAAAAAGGAACGGCCGCGGATGTGAGCGCCGTGATGGAGAACATCGGCACCGTGCGCGCAAGCGGTTTTTCCGGCTGGGATGAGAATTATCCGGCGCGCGAGCACATCCTGGAGGATGCTGCACGCGGCGCGCTGTACGTTTTACGCGCGCCGGACGGCAAGATCCTCGCGAGCGTCGCCGCGCATGATGAGGATGCTGAATTTTTGGAGGAAACGGCCGCCATCGCCTGGACGACGGCCGGACGAGCCTGCTCTTTGTCGAGGCTGTGCGTGCGATCGGATTTGCAGTGCGCCGGGCTTGGCTATTGCCTGCTCCGGGAGATCATCGATCATCTTCGCGCCGAAGGTTGCGCCGGCGTGCGCCTGCTCATGGATGAGCAGAACGCCCCCGCCAGGCGTCTGTATGAAAAACTGGGCTTTCGCGTTTGCGGCCGCGCGCTGCTCTATGGCTGGTGGTTCGAGGCACATGAGCTGGATTTAACAGGCAACGGCCATTAGGCAGCCGCAGGAAGGTTCAACTGCAAGTAAAACCCCGGCAATGGCGCCCGCCATTGCCGGGGTTTCTTCGTCCATCGGGTTCGTTGCTCTCCGGCGGGCAAGTCTCGCCGCGTGTTTATGCTTGGCTGCCCCCCGCTACGCCGCGTCCCGCGGCGTGCGCGCAGAGCGCCTCGAAGGTTTCTTGGCTGATGTCATGCTCCATGCGGCAGGCGTCGGCGCGGGCGGTCTGCTCGCTTACCCCAAGGCGCATCAGGAATTGCGCCAGAAGTCGATGCCGCTCATAGATTCGCTCGGCGATCTCCCGGCCGGACTCGGTGAGGGCAATGCAATTGTCGCTATTCATTGTGATGTAGCCGTTTTGCCGCAGCAGCTTTGTCGCATGGCTGACGCTGGGCTTTGTCACACCCAGCTCGGCCGCGATGTCCACGGCGCGCGCGCAGCCCTTCTTTTGCTGCAGCATCAAAATGCGCTCCAGGTAGTTTTCGATGGATTCATTCATCTGCAAGGCAGGCACCTCCCCTCGGATGGCCTTATGTTAACAGCACCTAACTGATTTTTCAAGTTTCGGGGAAAATGCATTGACAAAACGAGTTAGCTGCTGTAAACTCACGCTGATAAACGGTTAGTCACGTCTAACCATATACTGAAGCAGGGAACCGGCATTCACAACAAGGGAGGTGCTCATGATGCCGTTGACGATGGCAAGGCAAGGGGACACGAACTACATTCAAAAGATCACGGGCAGGGATGAGGTGCGCCAGCATCTGGCG
>CAYNDC010000199.1:2122-3066 GCA_964396085.1 uncultured Clostridium sp.
CGGAACTCGGGTTCGTGGTTGGAGAGCGGGTCACGGTGGTTTCCGAACTGGGCGGCAACATGATTTTGCAGGTCAAGGAAAGCCGCGTCGCCCTCTCAAAGGGCATGGCAAACCGCATCATGATATAGAGACAAGGAGGAAGCACGGGCGATGAAAACACTGCGGGATGTAAAAATCGGGGATGCCGCCAAGGTGGTAAAGCTCCACGGCGAGGGTGCCTTAAAGCGCCGAATCATGGATATGGGCATAACAAAGGGCGTGGAAGTCTATGTGCGCAAGGTGGCGCCGCTTGGCGACCCGCTGGAGATCACGGTGCGCGGCTATGAACTCACCTTGCGCAAGGCGGACGCGGCGTCTATCGAAGTCGAATAAGTGAAGGCGCGCAGCGACGCCTTTTTTTGGAAAGTTAAGTTAGATGACTCTAACTCATAAAAGGAGGAAATGATGGGCATCAAGATTGCGCTTGCCGGCAACCCCAACTCGGGCAAGACGACCATGTTTAACGACTTGACGGGCAGCGCCCAGTATGTGGGCAACTGGCCGGGCGTTACGGTGGAAAAAAAGGAAGGGAAGCTCAAAGGGCAAGAGGGCGTGGTCATTCAAGATCTGCCGGGCATTTACTCCCTTTCGCCGTATACGCTCGAGGAGGTCGTGACCCGGAACTACCTCGTCAACGAAAGGCCTGATGCCATCATCAACATCGTGGACGGCACGAACCTGGAGCGCAACCTGTATTTGACCACGCAGCTCCTGGAGCTTGGCATCCCCACGGTGGTCGCGCTCAACATGATTGACGTCGTTCGCAAAAACGGCGATCAGATCGACACGGAAAAGCTCGGCAAACTCCCAAAGGTCGTCCGGACAAAAGACTTATAACGGTAAAAGCGCTCTGCGCGGCGTCATACCTCAGGTGATAAACGGTGTTTGACTCCTACGGCAATTAT
>CAYNDC010000200.1:0-3059 GCA_964396085.1 uncultured Clostridium sp.
GAACTGGGCCGCAAGGAGGACAACATGGGCTTTTTGCTGCCCCCTATGAGCAAGGACGCCTTTTTCCGCACGGTCATCTTCGACGGCGCGCTGCCCAGGAAAACCTTCTCCATGGGCGAGGCCAACGAAAAACGATATTATCTGGAGTGCCGCAGCATATCCGAATAAATGAAACGCTGCACCGGGGCGGGAGCTTCCCGCCCCGGTGCCATCATGTAAACAGCGCGGTCAACTCGCTTTGGGAAAACCGCGGGATGGGAATCGAACATGGCGGGAATCTGGAATTCCATATCTGCAGTGCTGCTGGTGCTTGCGATGATGAGCGTCGGCTATCTTTTTGGACGCACAGGCTGGATGAACGCCGGCCACAAATCGCTCGTCACTAAGTTTTTGCTCAATATGGCCGTGCCTTGCTTGTGCATCAACAACGTGTTTACCTCCTTTACGCGCGAAATGCTTGAGAACGCGGGAATCCTGCTTTTGGTGCCGATTCTCTTTAACATAGCCACCTTTTTTGCGGCGTATGGCATCGCCCGGCTGATGAAAATCGAAAGGAAGCGCTTTGGCGGGTTCGTTTCGATGTGCGCTTTTTCCAACTCGCTGTTCATCGGTTTTCCCATTTGCACGGAGCTTTTCGGCGATGCCGGCATCCCCTATATGATGTTCTTCTACATCGTCAACACCGCGGCGTTCTGGAGCATGGGCAGTCTGCTCATCTACCGGACCACAGGCGCAGAGGCGTTTACGCTCAAAACGACGCTCAAAAAGATCGCCTCGCCCCCGCTGATCACCCTGTGCGTGTCGATCGCGCTGCTGCTCGCGGGCGTGCAGCTCCCGCGCCTCGCGGAAAGCTTCACCTCCTATATGGGTAAGACCGTCACGCCGCTGGCACTGCTGTATATCGGCTTTCTCCTGCACGAAACGGGGCTTAAAAACCTCAAGCCCGATGCCGGCATTTGGGTGGTGAGCGCGATGCGCTTCATTGGCGCGCCCTTTATCATGCTCGCGTTTTGTGCGCTCTTTGGCGTCACGGGCCTCGGGCGGGATGTTTTCTTTATCGAGGCGGCAATGCCCGTGATGACACAGTCCGTCCTGGTCACTTCCATCGCCGGCGCGGATGAAACCTATAACGCGCTTGGCATGGGCTTTACGACGCTGCTCTGCCTTGCGGCGATTCCGGTTTTGATGCTGATCCTCGGCTGAGGGGAAAGGGGAGACCATGAAACCGCGTGCAAGCACGAAAAAGCTGAACCCCATACTCTACGGCGCCATTGCGGCGCTGCTTCGGCCGTATTTGAAGCTGATGTATAACTACTCCATTCCCAAGGACGTGCCGGCGCTGCCGCCGGGGCCAATCCTTTTGCTGGGCGCGCACTCCTCTAACCTCGATTTTCTCTTTGTCCTGCCCATGCTCCGAAAGAAGCGCTTCAACGCCGTCGTCACGAGTTATTTCTTTAATAACGCACGGCTGGGCAAGCTCCTGCGCTTCTTCCATTGCATCGAAAAGGAGCAGTTTCGCGCGGATGTTTCCGCCATACGCGACATGCGCTCCTCAATTAAAAATGGCGCGAGCGTGCTGATCTATCCGGAGGGCGAAGTCAACGGCACGGGCCGTTGCGAGTTGCCGGAGCGCAACATCGTCAAGCTCTGCCGCATGCTCGACGTGCCGGTGTATGCCGTGCGCACCAGCGGCAGCTACCTCACGCGCCCCAAATGGGGGCCTGTCATCCGGCGCGGCAAGGTAACAGGCGTCGTGGAGGAAATTGCAGACCGCGCAACCCTTCGCGAGGAAACAGACGAGGCGCTGTACCGGCGCATCTGCGAAAAGCTTGAGAACAACGATTACGAATGGCAGGAAAAAGCTTTGGTCCCCTTTGTGCACAGGCGCTGTGCCGAGGGGCTGCACAACATGCTCTACCTTTGCCCGCGCTGCCGGGAGGAATTCACGATGGCGAGCCAGGGTGATGAGATTTTCTGCGAGAAATGCGGCAACCGTGGCTATATGGATCAATACGGCTTTTTGCACCCTGCGGGCCCGGATGACGTAATCCCCCGCACCCCGCCGGAGTGGATCGATCTTCAGCGTGCACGCATCCGGCAGGAATTCGCCGCGGAGGGCTTCGCTTTGCGCGAGGATGCCTATCTGCAATTCCACCTGCGGCCCAACACCGCCAAGAGCGAGGATGTGGGCGAGGGCACGGTGACGCTCTCGCGTGAGGCGCTCACCTACGAGGGTTCCTGCAACGGGGAGCAGGTGACGCTCGCATACCCGGTTTCAACCTTCACCAAACTTCCCTTCACGATGGGCAGCCAGTTCGACATCCCAAATCCCCTGCGCTACACGAGCATACGCCCGAAGAACCCGCGCACGGTCGAGAAGTTTGTGCTCGCGGTGCCGGTGATTAAAGAAAGAAGCGGCGCATCCGGCGGAGATTTAGAAAGTTAACAAATTGTTACGCGCATGACGCGCGCGCGTGTTTCGTGTATAATAAACTCGTAATTTCCGCGGCATTTCGCCGCACGGAGGAGGCGCGTGCTTGAGACGTTTCAAGTCGCTTATTCTGTTGATGATACTATGTCTGACGCTCGCGCTATTGTGCGCGTGCGGGGCTTCGGCAAACGGCGATGTCCTCGAGCTGGATGCGCCGCCGGACGAGCCTGATACTTGGACGCCCGCGCCGCAGGAGACGCAAGTCCCGGCCGTGACACAAACCCCCGTCGGGGAGCCGGAGGTAACGCCGGACGATGGGCTGCCCTACTACCTCTATGTAGAAAAGGGCTCCTTCACGCTGACCATCTACGAAAAAGATGAAAACGGCGAATATTCAAAGACGTATGCGACTTATCGCATCGCCCACGGAGGCAACAAGACGCCCGCGGGCAAATATACCCTGCCGGATACGCAGGGGCGCGAGCGTTGGCACGATTTTCCGGACGGGGGTACCGTGCAGTTCGCCACCAAGTACGAGGGGCGGCTCTACATCCACTCCCCCCTGTATGCGACGAGCGACCCCACGCAGCTCTGGCCCAAGTATTATGACGGGGATCACGGCATCGGG
>CAYNDC010000201.1:0-3048 GCA_964396085.1 uncultured Clostridium sp.
CAGCTTCCCGGCCGCGCCGGGGGAGCCGATGCTCTCGATGCGCCCCGTCAGGAAACGGATGCGCCCCGAAAGGTAACGCATGTAGTTTTCGGCGAGCTCAAAACTCTCGCGCATGAGAAGCCGCAGCGCGTCCTCGTCGAGCACGGCGAGCTTTGAGGGTTTCACCGCCAGCACCTCGGTGACGGCGGGCGCGTCATTCATGAACAGGCACGATGCGCCGATCATCGCGGGCGGCTCAAGCACGCTCATGAGCACGCGCGCGCCTCCGGCTGCTTTGTATACCTGCGCGCGACCCTCGAGCAGAATGCCTAGGCCCGGCGTGTCCCCGCCCTCGGTAAAAGCCGTCTCCCCGGGCGCAAAGGCGCGCACAATAGCAAACTGCGCCGCGCGGTGGACGATTTCCCCGTCCAATCCCGCGAAGAGCGGTGTTTGTGAAAGCAGCGTGGTTTGCGCGGCGGTGAGCATAGATGTCCTCCGATTAAGTGTCTCATTTAAGACGTTTATATAGTAGCACCCCGCTGTGCTTTCGTCAACAGAGGCGAAAATTATTATACGAGCGCATGGTGCAACCCGGGCCTGCGCAGAAGCGTTATAATAGCGATGCGCATAATCATCATTTGATTGTTGCTGTCCGCGCCAGCGAGGCAGTATACTATTATGAATTGGATGTTTTAGGAGGTGCGGCATTGGAAGCGGCTCCGATTATCGAAGCGAAAAACATAAAAAAGGTCTACCGCGTGGGATCAGTGGATATCCACGCTTTGCGCGGTGTAGATCTTACGATCCGGCAGGGGGAAATTTGCTGCATCATCGGCCGCTCGGGCAGCGGCAAGTCGACGCTGCTCAACGTGTTGGCCGGGTTGGAGCATGTGAGCTCGGGGGAAATTGTCATCACCGGCGAGCGTCTGGACAAGATGAGCCAGGGCGAGCTGATCGTGTTTCGTCAGAAACACGTGGGGTTTGTGTTCCAGTCCTTCAACCTCATGCCCTATTACACGGCGCTTGAAAACGTTGCTTTCCCGCTGACGTTCAAAGGGATGCCGCGTAAAAAGCGCGAGAGCATGGCGAAGGACACGCTCACCGAGCTTGGCCTTGCCACCCACCTCAAACACAAGCCGGCACAGATGAGCGGCGGCCAGCAGCAGCGCGTGGGCATTGCGCGCGCACTCGTGGGCAATCCCGATATCGTATTTGCGGATGAACCCACAGGCAACCTCGATTCGACCACGTCCGACGAGGTGATGAAATCCATCTGCGCCGCGATGCGGGAGCGCAATAAGACGCTCGTCATGGTCACACACGACCACAACGTTGCAACCTATGCGGATCGGGTCATCAGCCTGCTCGACGGCAGGGTGATTGATATCACATTAAACGATCACGGTAAAGCTGAAACGACGGAGGGTATACATCAATGAAACTCAAAAGGATTTTTTCCATTTTCCTCGCGCTGGCGCTGATTATTTCTATTGCGCCTGCGGCGCTGGCGGATCCAGACCCGTTGCCGCTCGAAGCATCCGAGGCAACGACGACGGTCACGCTCACGGATGCAGGCGTAGGTGTGGATACCGCATATATTTTGGCTACCATTTCAAACAGCAGCGGAGAGGACATCACGCTCCAGAGAGCGAAGAGTCCTTCCAAACGCGTAGTCAAGGAAACGGGGAACGATCTCGTATCGACGCCGATCCCGAAGGGCGATACGGTTTCGATGCTCTTTAAGGCGGAACTGAAAAATAGTGCGACGGGGTCGGTGACAGAAACGTTCGAGTTCACCTTCATAAGCGCAGGCGGCAAGACGATTACAAAAACCACCAGCGTCACGCTTAACTTCGGAGAACCTTCTCCGGTCACGCCCGATCCCAATGCGGTCTCTACGCCTGCTTTCCGCCTGAGCGCGTATGACGCGAACCTCAAGCTGGTGGCGACGCCCGCGGGCAACGCGGGGGACAGGATCACCGTGCGCATTCCGCTGTATTGCCTCAAGGGGCCGGCGGAGAACGTGAGCATCACGCCGAAGCTCTCTACCAACCTAGAGGAGTTCCCGTTCGACATCGAACAACTGGATTATGCCAAGTATTATGATGGCTCCGTGCGCACGGGGGAAATCACAGAGGTGAGCTATAATCTCAAGCTCGCCAAAAAGGTCACCGCGGGCGTAAAGAAGGTGGACTTCATCGTCTCCTACACCAACAGCGATTGGAAGGGCGGCGAGATGTTAACAGCCACCGTAAGCATTTACATCAACGTCATCAAGGGTTACACCGAGGGGACGGGCGGCACCCCGGGCGTCGTCTCGCAGCCCAAGCTCATCCTGGAGAAATATTCCGTCAGCGCGGATAAAATCTACGCGGGCGAGGAGTTCGAGGTGTATTTCACCCTGAAGAACACCTCCACGGTCGAGGCCGTGCAAAACATCCAGATCAGCATTTCCGACACGGCGGAAACGGGCAAGCTCCTGCCGGCGGAGAACGGTTCCAACACGATTTATATCGCCAGGATCGACAAGGGCGAATCATACGACATCACCTACAAGATGCAATGCGCCGCGGACATGGACCCCAAGGCCTATAAGATTGGCGTTGCCATGGCGTATGAGGGGGCCAAGAACGTTGCTGCCTATACGGCCAATGACACCATCTCGGTCACCATTTTGCAGAAAATCCGCCTGAAGTTCGACACGCCCGTCTTTTACGACGAGTTCTATGTCGGCTCTCCCAGCGGGGTTTATCTTGCCATGTACAACATGGGCCGCTCGAGCGTTTACAACTGCATGATCAGCGTCGAGGGGGACGGCCTTCAGCTTGAGGAGTCCTACTTCGGCGGCACAGTCGCCGCCGGCGGAACCATGAGCGCGGACTTTAACATCATCGCCAACACACCGGGGCAGATCGAGGGCGCCATCGTCGTCACTTATGAGGATTCCCTCGGCGAGCAGATGGAGGAGCGCATCCCCCTCTCGCTCTTTGTTATGGACATGGGCGACATCAACGGACCCGTCGTCGAACCCGGCATTGAACCGGATATCGGCATCGATACCGGCGCAAC
>CAYNDC010000202.1:0-986 GCA_964396085.1 uncultured Clostridium sp.
GACGGCATCGAGGACCCGCACAACCTCGGCTCCATTATCCGCAGCGCGGTGTGCGCGGGCGCGCACGGCGTGGTGATTCCCAAGCGCCGCGCAGTATCTGTCACGGCGGCAGCCTCGAAGGCGAGCGCGGGCGCGGTGGAATACTGCAAGGTCGCGCGGGTTTCCAACCTCGCGGGCGCGATTGACCGCTTGAAGGACGAGGGCCTTTGGATCGCCGGAGCGGATATGGGCGGCAAGCCCATGAGCGACGTGCGCATGGAAGGCGCGCTGGCGCTCATCGTCGGCGGCGAAGGGGAAGGCCTCTCCCACCTGGTGAAGGAGAAGTGCGACTTCCTCGTCAAGATCCCCATCGCGGGACCCATTGACTCGCTCAACGCGGCCGTTGCTGCGGCTGTGCTGATGTTTGAAAAGAGAAGGCAGGACGGACGGCGCGCATGAACGATTACGCGGCGCTCGCGGATGAGGCGCTCGCTTCCCTCTCCCACGGGGGTGACGAGCGCGCCGAGGAGGCGCTCATCGAGCGCTATAAAAACATGGTGCGCATCAAATCGCGCCCGTATTTCCTAATCGGCGCGGACCGCGAGGACCTCGTGCAGGAAGGGATGATCGGCCTGTTTAAGGCCGTGCGCGATTATTCCGCGGGGCATGAAATGAGCTTTCGCTCCTTTGCGGATATGTGCGTACACCGCCAGATCATTACCGCCATCAAGCGCGCGACGCGCAAGAAGCACGCGCCGCTGAACACCTACGTTTCCATCTACCGCAACGAGGACGAGGAGCGCGAGCGCCCCCTCATCGACACCATGCCAACCGCCCGCACGGAGAATCCGGAGGAGCTCGTCATCTCCCGCGAGTCGCTCGAGGGGATGCACGATATGCTCGAGGATGTGCTCTCCCCGCTGGAGAAGCGCGTGCTGGACCTTTTCCTCGAGGGGCGCTCGTATCAGGAAATTGCGGGGGTGTTGGACCGCGGCGTGAAAACCGTC
>CAYNDC010000202.1:996-3025 GCA_964396085.1 uncultured Clostridium sp.
TAACGCCCTGCAACGAATTAAAAAGAAGCTCGAGGCGTATCTCGATAAAAACCGCTGAAGCGCCAAAAAAACAACCCCCGGTTTGGCGCCGGGCGGGGGGCAAATGCTCTTGCAAGTGGGGGCAATGCAGTGTAAACTAAAAGTATCGATAGTAATATTATCGATAATGCATCCGCGGCCGCTCCGCTTCCTTTCGCGCACGGGATTCGCGCCCGTTGAAGCGTTGCGCGCCATTCAATTTCAAATCTATACGGAGGGGAAACACATGGAGAACATCAAGGTTGCGATCTGGGGATTCGGCGCCATGGGAAGCGGCATCGCCAAGGTGCTCATGCGCAAAAAGGGCGTTGAGATCACAGGCGTTTGCGACATTCATCCCGCGCGCGTAGGCAAGAGCATCTACGAGCTGCTGGGCGTCGCGCACGAGGGGCGCAGGGACGTCGTCATCAGCCCCGACATCGAAACGGTAGCCGCCCGCGGCGCGGCGGACATCTGCGTGATCGCGACGGACTCCTTCACCAAGAAAGCGTTCCCGAAGATCAAGCTCGTTGTCGAAAACGGCATCAACGTCATTTCCACCGCTGAAGAGATGAGCTATCCGCGCGCGCAAAACCCCGAACTTGCCGATGAGATGGACCGGCTCGCCAGGGCGAACGGCGTTTCCATCCTCGGCACGGGCATCAACCCCGGCTTGATGATGGACCTGCTCGCCATCTGCCTCACAGGCTGCATGACGGATGTTGAGAGCGTGCAGTGCAAGCGCGTCAACTCCCTTTCGCCCTTCGGTCCTGCGGTCATGGAGGAGCAGGGCGTGGGCATGACCCTCGAGGCCTTTGAAGCGGGCATTCAGGACGGCTCGCTCGCCGGCCATGTAGGCTTTGCGGAGTCCATCGGCATGATCGCGCAGGCGCTGGGCTGGCAGGTCGAGCGTTTTGAGCAGCAGATGAAACCCATCGTCACCGGCGTGGACCGCAAGTCCCCCTACGGCTTTGCCAAGGCGGGCGACGTCGCCGGCGTCAACATGACCGGCCAGGGCTATGTCGGGGGCGAAGTCAAAATCGATATGATCCATCCGCAGCAGATCGAGCCGGAACTCGAAGGTACGCACACGGGCGATTACATCAACCTGCGCGGCACGCCCGAGGTGAGCATGGCCATCCGCCCCGAAGTGGATGGCGGCATCGGAACGATCGCGATGATCGTCAACATGATTCCCCACGTCATCAACGCGCGGCCCGGCCTCAAGACCATGCTTGATCTTCCCGTTCCCCGCGCGATTATGGGCGACATGAGGGATATGCTCGAACTATCATAATACTCTCAAGGGGAGGCTAACATGGCAAACAAAGGTGATTGGGTGCTGGTGCACACCGTCGTGCTCAAGCCGGAGCAGCGCGCTACGCAGGTGCCGGAGGATACCCGCCGGATGCCCCTTGAGATGTGGACCAAGGGCTATCTGCGCGCGGATGCCCAAATCGGCGACGAGGCGGAGATTGTGACGCGCACTAAGCGCACGGCACGCGGGACGCTCATCGAGGTGAACCCGCAGCACAGGCACAGCTACGGCGATTTGATCCCGGAGCTTTTGCAGATCGGCGACACGCTGCGCGACCTGCTCTTTGGAGGTGATCGGTGATGCGCGAGAACAGCTACGAGGCGGTTATGGCCCGCAAGGCCGAGATTATGAAAACCTCGGTCGGCATGGATTATGCCCGGTTTGAGTCAGGCTCCATCGCCTTTGATTACGAGGGGATGCTGGGTTCAACGGGGCTGGACATCGAGCAGATCATGCGCATTCAAAGCGGCTTCTCCATCGGCAACACGCCGCTGATTGAACTCAAGAACATCACTTTGCTCGCGCGCAAGCTCGCCCCCGCGGGCAAGGGCGCACGCATCTTCATTAAGGACGAGGCGGCGAACCCCTCGGGCAGCTTCAAGGCGCGCCGCGCGGCGACGAGCATTTATGTCGCTAAAAAAATGGGCTACAAGGGCGCCATCGCCGCAACTTCGGGCAACTACGGCGCGGCCG
>CAYNDC010000203.1:0-3021 GCA_964396085.1 uncultured Clostridium sp.
GCGCGCTGTACGGCACGATTGTGGCTGCGCTCAAAAACCGCTTTGGCGCAAGCGAGCTGATCACCTCCATTATGCTCAACTACATCGCCAGCCAGGTCATCAGCTTTTTTGTGACCGGCCCCATTAAGGACAGCGCCTCAAGCTCCTATCCGCAGTCCGCGCAGCTCCCGGCGAGCGCGCAGCTTCCGCGCCTGTTCGCGGGGAGCTTCCGCCTGCACTGGGGCTTTTTGCTCGTTATCCTCGCCATTGTGTTCTACTATGTTTTCCTCTGGAAAACCACAAAGGGCTTCGAGATGCGCGTGGTGGGCCTCAACCCCACGGCCGGCGCCTACGCGGGCATGAGCATCAAGCGGGCGAGCCTGCTCTCGATGTTCCTCGCGGGCGGCTTCGCGGGCCTTGGCGGCTGTGTGGAGATCATCGCCGTGCAATATCGGCTGATGATGACCTCCTTCACCATCACCTACGGCTTTACCGGCATTGCCGTGGCGCTGATGGGCAGCAACAACCCGCTGGGCATTTTCCTCTCGGGCATTCTCTTTGGCGGCTTGCAGTCCGGCTCGCTCAAGATGCAGACGCTAACCGACGTGAGCGCCTCGGTGGTGCTCGTCGTGCAGGCGCTGGTGATCGTTTTCATGGCGGGGCGCTCCATGTTCCAGTGGAAACCCCGGCAGAGGGCCTGCCCCGCGCCTACCGGCCCGTCGGATCCCACAAAGCCGTTGCCGGAAGAGGGGGTGGCATAATATGGATATCGCAGTGAGCTTTGTCTCTTCGGTCATCATGCTCGCGACTCCCACGCTGCTCGCGGCGCTTGGGATCGTTTTTAGTGAGCGTGCGGGCATCGTCAACATCGGCGTGGAGGGCATGATGCTCGTGGGTGCGCTCACTGGCGTCATGGGTTCCTTCCTCACGGGCTCCGTGTGGCTGGGCGCCCTCATCGCCATGCTTGTAACGATGCTCTTCGCGGCGATTTTCGCTTTCTTTACGGTCATTATCAAGGCGGACCAAACGGTCATCGGCACGGGCCTCAACATCCTTGCCTCCGGCCTTACCATCACTGTCAACCGCGCAATGTTCGGCGCGAGCACCAGCCCGCCCCAAATCGACTCGTTTAGCAAGGCGGCGATACCCTTTCTCAGTGAGATTCCCATTCTGGGGGATGTGCTCTTCAAGCAGCCCGTCCCCGTGTATATTGCGTTTTTGCTCGTTCCCGCCGCGTGGTTTGTGATGTTTCGCACCAACCTGGGCTTGAAGCTGCGCGCCGTGGGTGAACATCCCCGCGCGTGCGACACGGTAGGCATCAGCGTCGCGCGCATTCGCTTTATGAGCGTCCTCTACAGCGGGCTGATGGCGGGTCTCGCGGGCGCGTTCGTCACGATGGGGCAGATGAGTTTCTTCACAGAGGGCGTTATCGCCGGCGGCGGCTTCATGGCGCTCGCGGCAGTGGTGTTCGGCAATTATACGCCCGTGGGGGTGATGGGATCCTCGCTCGTGTTCGGCGTGAGCTACGCGCTCATGTATCAATTACAGGCGCTCAATACGGGCATTCCCTATCAGTTCCTGCTGATGCTGCCCTATCTGATCACCATCCTCGCGCTGTGCGGCTTGATTCGCAGGAGCAACAAGCCCGCCTCCGGCGGGATCCCCTACGTTAAGGAATAGGAGGCACGCATGGTATTGTTGGAAATGCGGCATGTATCCAAGAGCTTTGGCTGCGTCGTCGCCAATGAGGACGTCAGCCTAAGCGTGAATGCGGGCGAGGTGCATGCGCTCTTGGGTGAAAACGGCGCGGGCAAATCCACGCTGATGAACATTCTCTACGGCATGTATGCCCAAAGCGCGGGCGAAATCTACTACAAGGGCAAGCTTGTGCGCATCCGCGACCCCAAGCAGGCCATCGAGCTGGGTATCGGCATGGTGCATCAGCACTTCATGCTCATTCCCGCTCTGACGGTCATCGAAAACGTCGTGCTGGGCTATCAGGAGAATCATGCGGTGCTTGACCTCAAGGCTGCCGCGGAGCGTTTTAGCGAAATGGCGCGGCGCTACCATATGGAGATCGACCCCTTCACCAAGGTGGAGCAGCTCTCCGTGGGCCAGCAGCAGAGACTGGAGATTCTTAAGGCGCTTTATCGTAACGTGGAGTTGCTCATTCTCGATGAGCCCACGGCCGTGCTCACCCCGCAGGAGGTCGAAACCCTCTTTACGATGATCCGCCAGCTTACAGCGGAACAAAAGACGGTGATCTTCATCAGCCATAAACTCCCCGAGATTATGACCATCTGCGATCGCTGCACCGTTCTGCGCCTCGGGCGCGTGGCGGCGGCAGGGCTGCCGATTGACCAGATCGCCGATAAGGAACAGCTCGCCTCGTTGATGGTGGGACAGAGCGTGGAGCTCGTGACCCAAAAGACCCAGGCGCAGCCGGGAGAGGTTGTGCTCGAGGTGGAGGGCCTTAGCTGCCTCAACGAGCGCCGGTCGCAGGCGCTCAAAAACGTCAGCTTTTCCCTGCGCGCCGGGGAGATCCTCGGCGTTGCGGGCGTGGACGGCAACGGCCAGTCCGAACTGGTGCGCGCCATCACGGGGCTTTTGAAGCCCGAAAGCGGAACCATCCTCATCCAAGGGGAGGATTGCACCGGCAAAAACCCCAAGGAAGTGCTCAAAAAGGGCGTGGCGCACATCCCCGAAGACCGCCACAAGATGGGCATGGTCGCCAAAATGAATCTACGCGAGAACCTTTCGCTTATGAGCTATGAGGAAGAGCCATTCTCTACACACGGCTATCTGCACTGGAAGAAGATCGAGCGCCATTGCAGCGAGCTTTGTCAGCGCTACCATGTAAAAACGCCCAATACGGGCGAGTTTGCGGGCAACTTGTCGGGCGGCAACCAGCAAAAGCTCGTCGTCGGGCGCGAGTTGGACCGCAAGCCACGCCTGCTCATCGCCGTACATCCCTCGCGCGGGTTGGACATCGGCGCCACAAAGTACATTCAGTCCCGCATCGTGGAGGAGCGCGACCGCGGC
>CAYNDC010000204.1:0-3019 GCA_964396085.1 uncultured Clostridium sp.
CAACGACCTCTACGATGTCAACGTAGCGCTCTGACCAGCTGAGCTATAACCCCGTTTCGGAGCAAGTTCTATTATACATGTTTTTGATTTTGATGCAACTATAATTTGCGTCGATCGCCGCATCAAATGTCAAAAAGACCTAAAATCCAGCGTTTTTCGTCCCGTTTTTTTCACTCGCCACGCAGCCCGGCAATGGTTTGCGCGGGATCCGTCGCGCCGAAAACGGCGCTGCCGGCCACGAGCATCGTCGCTCCCGCTGCAATCGCCCGGGGCGCGGTTTCTAGGTTGATGCCGCCGTCGATCTCGATTTCAAAGTCCAGCCCCCGTTCCCGCTTGCGCTCGTGAAGCCATGTGAGCTTTGGCAGCACCTCGGGAATGAATGTTTGCCCGCCCGCGCCGGGATTGACGCTCATCACGAGCACGAGATCGCAGCGCTCGAGAAGGTATTCGACCGCCGTAATGGGTGTGCCGGGGTTGAGCGCGACGCCGGCCTTCATGCCCGCGGCGCGGATGCGCTGGAGCGTCCTGTGCGCGTGCGCGTCCGCCTCGGCATGGAACACCAAGTAGTCTGCCCCGGCCTTGGCAAAGGGTTCGATGTAGGTTTCCGGATGTTCCACCATAATGTGGACATCCAGCGGCAGGCGCGTATGTTTTTTGATTGCTGCACACATCGCCGGGCCAAAGGAAATTGTCGGCACAAAGGTGCCGTCCATCACATCGAGGTGAACGACATCCGCGCCCCACTCTTGGACGCGTTGGGTATCCCTTCCCATGTTTGCAAAGTCGGCCGAGAGCATGGACGGAGCGATCTTAATCATACTTATGCTTCCTTTTTTCAATTAGTTCTTGCGCGATCAATCGATAGCGCTCGTATCTTGCCAAAGCCAGCTCCCCGCCCTCGATGAGCGGCTTCACCGCGCAATCCGGCTCCGCGATGTGCATGCACCCGGGGAATCGGCATTGCGCGCCATACGGCCGCATTTCGGGATAGTATTTCCAAAGAGTTGCGGGCTCGATTTCCTCCGCATCCAGCAGGCTGAAGCCCGGCGTATCCACCACGGCGCCCCCGCATGCGGGGAAGAGCTGTGCCACGCGCGTGGTGTGACGGCCGCGCTCGGTTTTGCGCGAGAGGCCGCCGACCTCCAGGGCAAGCTCGGGCACGATGGCGTTGAGCAAGGAGGATTTCCCGACTGCCGACTGGCCCGCGAAGCAGCAAACGCAGCCTGCGATTTGCTCGCGCACCGCCTCGAGGCCCTCACCGCTTATGGCTGAGGCCATGATGAGCCGATATCCCGTTTGCTCGTACTGCGCGCGCAAACTAAGCGCTTCGTTCGTATCGGCGGCATCCGCCTTGTTGAAAACGATGACGGGCTCTATGCCCTTCCATTCGCATTGGAGCAAAAGCTTATCCGCAAGCAACAAGTCCGGCCGCGGCGCCGAGAGCGCGAGGATGATGAGGAGCTTATCGAGGTTCGCGACCGCGGGGCGGGTTAAAAGGTTTTTGCGCGGCAGGATCGATAAAATCACGTTTTCCCCATCCCGGCCGGCGCAGGCATACGTTACCCTGTCCCCCGCCACGGGCGTAAGCTCGTCCAGCCTTAGTTTGCCGCGCGCGCGGCAAACTAAGGTTTCCCCCCGCGCATCCAGCACGGTGTAAAAGCCCCCTACGCCCTTGAGGATCAATCCTTCCAAACGAACGCCTCCGTCATTTCTTCACCGCGAGCGTAAAGGATACGATGATGCTCTTCTCCTCCAACAGCACGCCGTCCACATACACGCGGCACTCATATTCGCCCTTGTCGCGCAAGTATCCCGTAAAGGAAACGGCCTGCTGGGTTCCGGCCGCGAGAACCGTTTCATAGAGCACGGTTTCGATTCCCTCCCCCGTGAGGGCGGTCACGAGCACCTGGCTTTGAGCAGCCGCAATATCCAAGTTGAAGGCGATGTCCGCGGCGAATTTTCCAAGATCAGTGCGGCAGATCCAAAGCTCGATTTTCATCGTTGCAGAAGCGCTGGTACCGTCAGTTGGACTTTGCCGGAGCACCTGCTCTTCCTGGGCGACGCTGTCCGGCGCGGTCGGGTGAATGATCACTTGGGTGAAACCGTCCTCTGCAAGCACCTTGAGCGCGAGCTCGAGCTGCATGCCGGTAACCGCGGGCACCTCTTTGCTCTCGCTGGGAACGCCGCTGACCCAGATATCCACCTTATCTCCATGGAAGGTCGCGGTTCCCCCCTCCGGTACCTGCTTGACGATCTGCCCCTCCGGCAGGTCGCTTGCGATGTATACGGTCGTGCCCAGCGCAAGGTCCAGCTCGGTCAAACGAGCAAGCGCATCCTGCACCGAAGTGCCGACGAGGGTAGGAACATCGACATAATCGCTGCCGCGGCTGACGGTGACGCGGATTTCATCCCCCGCCTTGGCGTGTGTTCCCGCGAGGGGATCCTGTTCCATCACGATGCCCTCGCCATAGACGTTGCTGTAAAGCCTCTCCTGCTCGACGACGATAAAGCCGCGCAGCTCTGCCAGTTCCCGAGCACTCTCCAGCGTTTTATCCACGAGAGTTGGGACGATGTACTCCGAAGCGGTGCCGCTCCCCTCGTCCCGAATGGCGCGTGCGATGAAGAACATGGCCGTGAATAGACCCAGGACGATCGTGAGCATAACGGCGATGTTGATAATGCCTGAATGCGTTTTTGCTTTGTGCGCGCCATCCTCGCCCGGCCGGGGGCGTGCGAAAGTGCCGTTTGGCTCGCGCAACGCACGCAGGAGGTCCACCTTCATTTGCCGCGCGGTCGCGTAGCGTATCTTGGGATTCTTCGAGGCGGCCTTGACGATCACGTCACTCAATGCGCGCGGCACGTGCGCGTTGATTTCGTTGGGCGGTACGATATCCTCCTGCAGGTGCTTGAGCGCGATGGAAACGGAATTATCCCCCGAGAAGGGAACCTCACCCGTAAGCATTTCGTAGAGCATGATGGCCGAGGAGTAAATGTCGCTCGCCGCGGTGACGTTCTCGCC
>CAYNDC010000205.1:0-3005 GCA_964396085.1 uncultured Clostridium sp.
CCGCCAGCGTTCGTCCTGAGCCAGGATCAAACTCTTGAGTTTAAATCCTGATCACACTTCGTCCTTGCGAACTCCATGCGCTCATTTACTTTTTCTGGCCTCGAATTTTTCTTCCTTTTATGGAATCAACTCGACTTCCTTGCAGGCCTTCCAGCCTGCTCGGTCATCCTCGAATTACCTTCGTCTCTTATCTTTCCCTTATCTCTTTTTTGCACTATATAGTTTTCAAGGTGCGTCTGCCGCTTTTTGAAGCGTGCCTGATTATAATAACAAATGCATTCTGAGAATGCAAGCTCTATTTTCTCTTTTTTTGAAGTTTTTTTATTACCCTGCCCTTCATACTATATATGGGGGCATGATTCGCATCACGCCCCCATAAATCGACTTTATTTGTGATTAGTCAACCTGCTTGAAAATGTAGTACAGCCGCGCCCAATGATCGGAATCGCTGTGTTCGTTGCCGCAGGTGAAGATCGTCATAAACCGGTCCTCAACGCCGACGGTGGTATCAAAATCGATTTCGCTTCTCTCGAGCTGCTTGTTGAGCCACTCCTCCACGAGGGCGTCGGTATCCTTGATGCGCGCATCATCGCCCCAGCGCCACCAGACGTTGTCGAGCTGCAACTTAAAGTCGGCGTCGCCATTGCCCGTGGTTTCATACATGGAGAACATCTCCCAGCGCGTTTCCTGGCCGTAGATGTTTACTGTCCATACGCGGTTGGAGTAAATCGAAAGATCTGGCAGCCCCGTGAGTTCCTTGCCGCAGTATTTTTTCTGCGCGCAGTTGGTTTGCCCCAGATTGAATTCCTGAATATGGTGGAACTGGTGGAACATGGAGCCCGACGGCCTGGAGTTATGGCCTGTGATGACGAGGTTCTTCTGATCCTGCCCGTAATAATAGGCATAGATCGAGCCGGATTCCGTTTTTACGTTTTCCGGCGTGTGGTCGTTGTAGTACCAGTTGCCGGTTTTACCGTCGAACATGATCTGATAATCGATGTTGGTCTTGGGTATCGTAATCCAGCCGACCGTATCGGGGTTGGCGGCGCGCGCGGTGGCGATAGCCGCATCGTAGATTCCGGTTGCCTTCGCATCGAACTGCGCGATGCGCGCCGTGCCGGCCAGGACCGCTTCGACCAGCGCAAGGCTCTTTTCCCCGCAGGCGGGCAAGCCGTTCACGCTGGTTTCCAACTGCGTCGCGCGGGCGAGATACCCCGCGGGCATCGCTTTATATACGCTGACCTCAGCGATATAATCCCGGTCCGAGGCGTTGATGACGCCGTTCTCATCGACGTCGCCCAGAATGACAACCGTGCCGTAATCCGCGCCGTCGCAGCGCACGATCATACCTGTGGATACGAGGTCGCTATCGGCAACCGCAGCCTCGGCCTCGCCGGAGCGCTTGGTGAACTGCACATCGGTGGCGCCCGCCGCTGCCGCGATGAGGGGCTTCGCCTCGGCAACGCTCATGCCCTGCTCAAGCCCGCGCACGACATACGAAGCGTCATCGATGAGCTGCTCAACGTACGGGCGCAGGTTGAATCGTCCCACGTCGCACTGGAGATCGTCGTTCACGCCGTAGGCCGCGGCGGAACCATCCCGCAGCAGCACGACCACATGCTTTTTGCCCACGGATACGGCGAGCGCATTTGTAATGCTCGCAAGATCGACCTCGCCATAATTGTAATCGGGGTCGTAGGTCGTCTCGGCGCTCAGTTTGCTCACGATCGTGCCGTCCGCGCGAACCGCGACGATTCCGCAATCGTCCGCGCCCACATCGACGAGGTCGGCATAGCCTTCAAGGCCCGTCATATCGAGCGTGGAGACGAGCTTGCCCTCGGCGGTGATGCCGGCAACGGCGGCGGTGCCGCCTGCGGCGAGCTTGCGAATGCCCTTCCATTGAAGGATATCAGCGGGCGCTCCGGCTGTGGCGACAAGCGTGCCATCCGCCTTGAGGCCGACGGTGAACGCGTCGCCGCAGGCGATGAAGACGATGTCGCTCCAGGAGGAGACGTCGCACTGGCCGGCAGCGTTATCGCCCGCGGCCACTACCGTGCCGTCGTTGAGCAGCGCGGCGATAAAATCAGCGCCGGCATCCGCCATGAATACGTTCGTCCAGGCCGCCGCCTTCGCAAGCGCCGCTTCGTCGCTCAGCTTGCCCGCAAGCGCCAGCGTGCCATCCGCCCTGATGCCGGCGGATACGCTCCTGCCCGCGGCGATGTAGACGATATCCGTCCAAGCCCCAACCGCGCGCTGTCCGTAATAATCATGCCCGGCGCTGAGCGTGCTGCCATCCGTGCGAAGGCCTAAGGAGTGGATCTCCCCCGCGGCAACCATGCCCATCGTTTGGGCATACGCGCGTTCGAGCGTAAGGGGCGCGTCCACGTCACCGGGCGCGGGAGAGGGCGTCCCGCCGATGTCGATGGGGTCATCCGTGTTGCCAACACTGCCTTGGCACGCCGCCAGAGCAAAAGCCATGGTCACGGCGAGTGCGAGCGCAATGAGTTTCTTCATGTATTTATTATCCTCCAGATTAACCGTTTGCGGCTGATCACCTGAACCAGCGCACATATCATACCACAGAAATTGCGCGCCCGGCAAACCGCTCCGGTTTATTTACAAGTATTTTACAATAAAACGCACGCGTGAGAGAAAACGTTGCACCGGCCAAAAAACTCCGCCCCGCAAGGAAAGGATGCGGCTCTGCCGTTTAGGCGAAAGCCGCATCTCAAAAAGGAATCTGATCTTTATTCATCGCCGGGCGATGAAGTCACCGTTCATTATTTCAACGGCTTCATCGTGGGGAACAGCAGCACGTCGCGGATGGACGACTCGTCCGTCAAGAGCATCACCAGCCGGTCGATGCCGATGCCGATGCCCCCGGTGGGCGGCATGCCGTACTCGAGCGCGAGGCAGAAGTCCTCATCGATCATCATCGCCTCATCATCACCCTTGGCGCGCTCCATCGCCTGCTGCACGAAGCGGCCGCGTTGGTCGATGGGGTC
>CAYNDC010000206.1:0-2952 GCA_964396085.1 uncultured Clostridium sp.
CGTAACCCATGGCCGTCACGGCGGAAACGATATCCGAACCGCTGTTGTTGGCCAGGCGGGTCGCGTCGGCATTTACCCACGCCTTGAAGCCGTTATCGAACTCGGGTTTCGCGCCCTCGGGATAGAAGGTGGTGACCGTGACGCTGACATCCTTGCCCTTGGCCGCCTGCAGAATGACCGAGGAATCCCACGTGTCGCCCGCGAGGATGGGCATGCCCAAGCCCTGCGATTGCGCCTGATCGATGATCAACTGCGCGGCTTCGGTGGAAACGGGCGAGAAGAACACCTCGCAGCCCTGGTTCTTGGCGTTGTTGATGTAGGAGGTGAAGTCGGAGTTGCCCTCGGGGAAAGTATCCTCGATGCACACGCCGCCAAGCGCGGTGAACGCCTGGACGAAGTAATTGACAAGACCGCCGGAGTAATCGTCACCCAGCCTCGAGAGGCAGTAGGCCTTCTTCAGACCCAGCGTCGTGAAGGCGTAGTTGGCGAGCACCGTGCCCTGGAAGGGATCCAGGAAGCAGACGCGGAAATAGTGCTTGTTGCCTTCGGTGACCTGCGGGTTGGTGCAGGTGATGCCCACGCACGGGATGCCCGCCGCCTCAAAGGTGGGGGACGCCGCGATGGACACGCCCGAGCCGTAGGAGCCGAGCACGACCGAAACGCCCTGCGAAACCAACGTGGCCGCGGCAGAAGCCGCCTTGTCGTTGGAGCTTTCGTTGTCGACCTTGATGAGCTGGACATCGTACGTGGTGCCGTTGATTTCGACCGTGGGGCTCACGGCGTTGGCATACTCAACGCCGAGGGTCTCCTGCTTGCCGCCGGCACCGTTTTCACCGGAAGCAGGCTCGTAAACGCCGATCTTGAGCACGGGATTACTGGGGGCCACAGAGGTCTCCGGCGCCGGGGTTTTCGTGTCGCCAGAGCCGTTGTTCGTATTGGGCGCATCGCACGCGGCGAAGGCTAGCACCAAAGCGAACGACAGAAGAATTGCCATGAGCTTTTTCATCAGTTGTCTTCCTCCCCAAAATGATTGAATGCCGGAGTTGCCCGCATGGTGCAGATTGCATTCCGCCATCTGCGTATTATTATAAACGCAAATTATCCCAATTGCAATAACATTGCGTCACAGTCAGTACACATTTATTCTGACACCCCGATCCATGCGCGAGCGCTTTGCCCGCACACGGCCGCCGCTATTCAATGGTTCCGTTGCCTTTCGTGATCGTGATGACGTACCCCGCCGCATCATAGCTGAATGCAACCAGGAGATACTTTCCCTCCTGCGCCGCGTTGATGCCCAGCTCGCCCGAACCCGGAACAGCGTTAAGATCATAGCCTTGCGTGACGAGCCACCCATCCTGCGTGAGGCGGTCGATATAGGCCAGCAGATCGTCAAATACCGTCCCGCTCAAATAGGTGAACTTTTTGGTCTGCGTCCCGCCGCTCGTCGAGCTCTCAACGCCGGTCACCTCGCGCTCTCCCACGACGGAAGTGATGCTCGGCACGGCATCCTCTCCCATTTCGTACTGCTCGAGCGCGGCCGCTTTTTTAAGCGTCCCACAGCCTGAGAGCGCGAACATGAGCGCGAGCGTTATGAGGATGGACAACGTTTTTCTTAGCGTCGTTTTCATGTGAATCCCCCCCTCTGATTGATTTTTTAATGTTTATGCCCATCGCGCCGGCGTCAACGCCCCAAAGCGGATGCGGCATCCCCCGCATGGTGGTGATAATCGCCGCCCAAACCGGTGTCCGGATGATCGTTTTAATGGGAAATATTGGTTAATCGGGCTTCTCTGCCATCATTATATTTTTCCGTGAACAAAAACACAAGAGGCACGAGCTATGCTGTTAAAGATACGCATCAAAGCCGTCACCCCCGCATAAACATACTTGGGACATGCGTGGGGGGATGGAAAGGAAGGTTGACTTATTGTATAGCCGGTGATATACTCAATTATATATTCTTGCATGACTATTCATCATCTTTTCGTTATCTCCGTTTGTGCGGTTCATTCTTACAGATAACACCCTTATGGGCGTCCTTTGGTTTTTCATTTTCAAAAATCGCGCCGTTTGTCGATCTGCGCGTCTTACGGACTCTTTGGCATCCTGCGCCTGCACCTTGATTGACTGCACCGCCGTCACGGGCGGTGATAGCCATAAAAAACAGGAGGTTATCAGCAATGAAGAAGCTCGTTTCCCTGCTCTTGATCGCTCTCTTGGCATTCTCTCTCACTGCGGCCGTCGGTTGCAAAAAAGCGGACGATGTGATTAAAATCGGCTGGATCGGCTCCCTCACGGGCGACCAGGCGGTTTGGGGAACCAACGAAAGCAACACCCTCAAAATGCTGGTCGATGAGATCAACGCGGATGGCGGCATCATCGGCAAGCAGGTCCAACTGATCTGCTACGACACCAAGGGCGATGTGCAGGAAGCCATCAACGCCACCAAGCGCCTCGTCTCCCAGGACAAGGTCTGCGCCATCATCGGCCCCAATGCTTCCGGCCAGGCCATCGGCATCCAGAGCATTCTCAATGAGTTCAAGGTTCCGGATATCGCAACTGTCGCCACCAACGAGAAGGTGACCGTCGCCGAGGACGGCACGCTCCAGGCGTACAACTTCCGCGTGTGCTTCATCGATCCCCAACAAGGCGCGATCGCCGCGGGCTTTGCGGCAGAAGTGCTGGGCTTTACCAAAGCCGCCATCCTCTACGACATCGCCTCGGATTATTCCCAGGGCCTCTCGGCTCACTTCCGCAGCGTCTTTGAAGCCAAAGGCGGCACGATCGTCGCGGAAGAGTCCTTCAAGGAAGGCGATGTGGAGTTCACCGCCCAGCTCACCAAAATAAAGGAAGCCAACCCCGAGATCATCCTCATGCCCTACTACTATAAAGAAGTGGCGCTCTCGGCCAACCAGGCGCGCAGCCTGGGCATCAACGCCGTGCTCATCG
>CAYNDC010000207.1:0-2946 GCA_964396085.1 uncultured Clostridium sp.
GAAAACCGGCCCGACGCCGTCATCTACGACTTCGCGGAATTGAAAGACCTTTTCCCCAAAGCGCCGGCGTTCGCGTGGGATAAAATCCGGAGGGCATGAACATGACTCGAGCGATCAAAGCCATTTTCTTAGATTTAGGCGGCACGTTTCGCATTGTGATGCCGGATCACGCCTATTCGCTTGCGGCCAAGCAGCGCATAGCCCAGCTCCTGGATGCGCAGATGGCGCCAGAAGCACTCCATGCGCTGATTGAGGAACGCTATGAAGGCTACCGCAAATGGGCGCTGCGCTTTATGTGCGAAGCGCCCGAGGCGATGCTCTGGTCGCGCTGGCTCGCGCCCGAATATGACCGGCAGCGCGTGGAGCAGCACGCTGCGGAGTTGACCTACCAGCTGCGCCGCGCCAAGGGCAGGCGTGTGGTCGTGCCCGAGGGAGCGCAAACCGTGAAAGAGCTTGTGGCGCGCGGCTACAAGGTGGGCGTCATCAGCGACCTCATCGGCACGCACGAAATCGACGAGTGGCTCGATGAGGACGGCCTGCGCCCCTATTTTTGCACGGTGCAGCAATCCTCCGTGACGCTGCTTCGCAAACCCCATCCGGCCATTTATCTGTTCGCCCTCGGCGAGGCTGGTGTGCGGCCGGAGGAGAGCGTTTTCGTGGGAGATAATTTGGAGCGGGACATCATCGGCGCCAAGGCGACGGGCTTTGGCGCGACCATCGCGGTGGACTATCCCGACGCGGCGCCGCTCAAGCTCACCGTGGAAAACCGGCCGGACGGCATCATCCGCGGCTTTATAGAGCTGCTCGCGGCATTCCCGGGCGCGCCGGAGATTCTCCTTGACGCCATCGAACAAAGGAGCGTGTGAGTATGGAAAAAAAGCATGAGCTTCGCGGTGCGCTCGCGCTCGCGCGCGCGGTTGAGCAAGCGTATGCGGCGGGCGGGATGGACTATTCCCTCGCGCCGCTCAGTCTGGAGGATGAGGCGGGTTCTCCCGTGGGCCTCGTGCGCGCGGGCGACGCCGTCATCTTCTGCTGCAGGCGCGGGGAGCGCGAAATCGAATTGACCGATGCGTTTACCGACCCCGCCTTTACGGGCTTTGAACGGCAACGGATCGAGCCGCTCGATTTTGTCATCCTTACCATGTACAGCGAGAAGTATACGTATCTTCCCGTCGCCTTCGCGCCTGCAAAAGTGCAGCGCACGCTCGCGCAAACGCTAAGCGAGGCGGGAAAGAAACAACTTCACCTCTCCGAGAGCGAGAAGTACGCGCATGTGACATTCTTCTTCAACGGCGGCAACAGCACGCCGTTTCCGGGAGAGAGTGATGTATGCATCCCCTCGCCCAAGGGCGTGCCGTTTGAGCAAGTACCCGAGTTAAGCCTCGCTGCAGTCGCGGACCGGCTCATTGAGGGCATGTGTGAGGGGTATGACTTCATCCTCGCCAACTTCGCCAACGGCGATGTCATCGGCCACACGGCCAACGATGAGGCCAAGATTCGCTGCGCGGCAGCGGTCGATTTTCACCTTGGCCGCACTTTGGAACAGGCAAGGGCTGCAGGGTATACCGTGCTCGTCACGGCAGACCATGGCAACCTGGAAACCATGCGCACCCAGCAGGGGACGCCCCACGTCGCGCACACGACGAACCTCGTCGAATGCGTTGCCGCGGCAGGGGACGCAACGCCTCGAAGAACGCAAGGCAGCCTTGCGGATGTCGCACCTACCGTGCTCGCTGCAATGGGGATTGAAAAACCCTGCGAAATGGAGGGCGAGCCGCTCTTCTGCTTTGACGGCGCGCCGAAAAAGACGCTGCTGATCGTTCTGGATGGCTGGGGCATCGGAGAGCAAAACGAGGGGAACCCCATCTATTGCGCCCAAACGCCTGTTTGGGATGCTCTTCTCAACGACTGCCCGCACGTGGCCGTCTCCGCCTCGGGCGAGGCTGTGGGGCTGGAGCCGGGCAAGGCCGGCAACTCCGAAGCAGGGCACATCAACCTCGGCGCGGGTCGTGTCGTTTTGCAGGATGACGTGCGCCTTGACGCTGCGATGAAGGATGGCTCTTTTGCCGCTAATCCCGTGTTTCTGGATGCGATGCGGGGCGCGGCGGCGCGCGGGGGCGCGCTTCACCTAATTGCGCTGCTCACGCTCAAATCCTCCCACGGTTCCATCGATTATCCCCTGGCGCTGCTTGAGGCGGCACGCGCCAACGGCGTAAAGGATGTTTTTGTACACGTCATCTTCGACGGGCGCTCGACCGAACCCGGCAGCGCGCCCGCGCTCTTGCGCGCGCTGGGCGCGCAGATGGAGCACAAAGGCGCAGGGCTTGTCGTCTCCGGCGTGGGGCGCGGCATCGCGCTCGACCGGGACGGAAACTGGCCCAAGGTTCGGCTCGCTTACGAATCGCTCACCGGCGGGACGGGCGCGCGCTATCGCGACTAGGGTTCGGGCATGCCTCGGTTTTATTTTACTCTATGATGCAAACGTTTGCGCCCCTGCGGGCAGGAGGGCTCATGAAGGAGTATGCGGCTTTTCTCGGGGAGTATACCGGCGATCCGGCAGGCGCGTGTGCGCGCTGGGGCGTTTACGAGGCGAGCGTCAACCCGCTTGTGGACGGCCTCGTCTTTCTGGCGGATGCGGGGGAGGAGGATGTGCTCGTCTGCTCCGCGCCGGGCCTTTTCCCGGGGGAGCTAATCGACTCTTGCACCGTAGCTACGCTCACGCACGACACGGCGCAGGCGCTGCGGGCGCATTTCCCCTTTACGCGGCCGACGCGCGTGCTCGCACGGGACGCTACCTGCGGCGTGGGGGATCGGTTGGGCA
This sequence comes from uncultured Clostridium sp., assembly GCA_964396085.1. Taxonomy (GTDB): domain Bacteria; phylum Bacillota; class Clostridia; order Christensenellales; family CAG-138; genus Phil1. Next base: position 2,822 of record CAYNDC010000207.1, read on the forward strand.
TTGCGGGCCCCGGCCATATTCGCGCCTTTGAGCAATACGACGTCGCGCCGGTTTTCGCGCAGCAGTCCATGCGGGAAAACGGCCTTACGGGACGCAGCTTTGCCGATGTAATCGATGCGGCCACG
>CAYNDC010000208.1:0-2931 GCA_964396085.1 uncultured Clostridium sp.
CGCGGGCATTTTTGAACCGATGGATACGCCGGCCATGAAGGCGCGCGTGAGGGATTGCCTTTGTGCGCTCTACCCTGAGAAGCGAAGCGGCGATTTTACGCAGGCGTTGATGGAGCTTGGCGCCACGGTTTGCATCCCCAACGGCGCGCCCAAATGCGACCTATGCCCGCTCGGCGCGCTTTGCTACGCGCACGCGCACGAGGCAACCTCCCTGTTGCCCGTAAAGCCCGAAAAAAAGGTGCGACGGATCGAGCAGCGCACGGTTTTCTTGCTCGATTGCGCTGGCGATACCGCCATAAGAAAGCGCGCCCCTAAAGGCCTGCTTGCCGGCTTGTGGGAGCTGCCCAACATCTCAGGGAGGCTCGATGCCAATGAGGCGCTTCGCCTCGCCAACGCATGGGGCGTCGCGCCGCGGGCCATCTTAATGAGCAGCGAGAGAACGCATGTGTTCACGCACGTTGCCTGGGAGATGACCTGTTATTCGATCGCGTGCGGCATAAAAGCCTTTGCTTTTACCTGGGCGGATCGTGCCGCTCTCGAACAAACGTATGCGCTGCCAAGCGCTTTTGGCATCTTCCTATGAGGGCGCATTGAGGAGGGAGCTTCATGGATTTTGACGAGCTGCGGGAGGAAATCCTCGCCTGTCGCCTGTGCGAGGCGCGCTTTGGCTTTGAGCCGCGCCCGGTTTTCCAAGGCAGCGCGCACTCGAAAATCATGCAAATCAGCCAGGCACCTTCGCAGAACGTGCACCGCACGGGGCGACCGTTTGACGATGCGAGCGGCAGAAAGCTGCGCGGCGCATGGTATGGCATTACGCCCGAAACGTTTTATAACCCCGATTATTTTTACATCGTCTCCCTCGCCCATTGCTTCCCCGGCAAAGCGCCGGGCGGCGGGGATAAGCTCCCGCCCGCCGTGTGCGCGAAAACGTGGCTTGCGCGGGAACTCGCGGTACTCGACAACCGGCTCTACCTCATCGTGGGTAGCGTCGCCGCGCGGTATTTTTTCCCCGGCGAGGCGTTTGATTCCCTGGTTTTCGGCGACCGGACGCTTCGCGGCAAGCCCGCCTTTATCCTCCCCCACCCTTCGCCGCTCAACATGAACTGGTTGCGCGACCACCCCGCCTTTGAGCAGGAACGCCTGCCTCGCATCCGCGAAGCAATCCGCCAAGCGCTCACAGACGGAACTCCGGGATGCGAGTGAAAACTATGTTTGCGTCAAGGAAGAGGCGGCAACTCGGCTGCCCGCTCCTCTGCCCGTACTTTAAGCCAACGTTGCGTTCGCACACACGCCCAAGGGCGCCCCGTGAGGAGCGCCCTTCTTTTTCGCCGTTTGTCATACCCTCTCAGCTGCCCGCGGGAGACTGGCAAAATACGCGGACTGCATCGCGCAAAAACGCCGCGCAGCCGGGCATAATCGCATCGTAATAGGCTGCAAAACGCGCATCGGCGACATACAGCTCGGCAACGCCCATGTGCTTTTCCTTTGTGTAATCATCCCAGTAGAGGCAAAGCCATTGTTTGTGCAACTCGCAAGCCCTGTGCGCAAGCATAGATGCAGGATCGCCCTGCTCGAATGCCGCCTTGAGCGCAAGGTTCACTTCCTGCGAGAGCTGTTGCGCGCGGGCGTGAACCTCCCGGCTCATGCCGCGCACGCGCGCGTTGGCGCGCTCGACTATTTCCTCCCCGTACCTTTGGCGGATTTCCTCGCCATACCGTTTTTCGTTCTCCTCGACGAGCCTTTGCCCAAAGCCGTCGAATTTTTCCTCGTCAGTCATAGTCCCTTTCCCTTTCATGGTTTGGATCGTCCTGTTCACCGTGCCAATCAGCGCATCGAGCTGCGCGCGCTTCGCCTGGAGCGCCATTAAGTGTCCTTCGAGCGCATGTGCGGCGTCGAATGTTGGCGACGCGAGCAGTTCTCCTATTTTGGCGAGCGGCACGCCAAGCTCGCGGTAGAACAAAATCTGCTGAAGCCGGTCCAACTCCGCCGCGCCGTATACGCGGTATCCGTTCCCCCGTGCCCGAGGCGGCGAGAGCAGCCCCCGCGCATCGTAATAGCGCAGCGTGCGCGCGCTGATGTTTGCAAGCTGGGCGAGTTCTTCCACGCTGTAATCCATGTCGCTCACCTCCGAATTAAGCATAAACCATGACGTTACGTTAAAGTCAAGCGCGATTTTAGAGAAAAAGGAATCTCTCAGCCGCAGATCGGATTCCTGCTCTCGCACCTTTTACGAAATATGGTATAATAATACTCAGATCATAAACGCTGCGTATGGAGGTGCCTGATGAAACCATGCGACCCGCGCACATCCCCGCCCGAGGAGTGCAATTACTCGTTTTTCAGCCACACGGAGTGTGAGTTCTTCCCCTGCCACAAAACCGCGCATCCGGAGGATTTCAACTGCCTGTTCTGCTACTGCCCGCTCTACGCGCTTGGCGAGAACTGCGGCGGCAATTTCACCTACACGCAAAACGGCCTCAAGGATTGCAGCGCATGCCTTGTGCCGCACGGGCGTAAGAGCTATTCCTACATCGCACAAAAATACCCCCTGCTCGCGGAACTCGCGCGCAAAAAGGGAACCGGGGCCGGGCACGGCATCGATCCGCCCGCATAAGCCCTTTGCGCCGGAATAGCCGCCCGGCGCGAGCATGCTATTTCATCCGTTGCGCCATCATCCGCGCCCAGGCGGCGAGCGGAAGCTCGTCCACGGGTGCGTACTGGCAGAACATCGCGCGCAGCACCGTGTTTCCCTTTTGAAGGATCACCACGGGGAAAATCGCGAGGCGGTAAGCCGCCGCGTAATCGACGTTGATTTGGGGCAGCTCGAGCGGCTCGTAGCGTTTTTCAAAACGGTCCGCGCGCAGGTATTCGCGCGCGATTTCGCGCGCAAGCCAGGGCGAGGCGGCCTCGTAATATTCGACGTATAGCCCG
>CAYNDC010000209.1:0-2921 GCA_964396085.1 uncultured Clostridium sp.
CGCCATCGCCAACGGCAAAATGACCGGCACCATCAAGCAGGACGCCAAGGGTATGGCGGACGGCATCCTCTACCTGGCCAAGAACGTTGGCGCAGGCAAGGCCCTGATGGACAGCACCGATAGCTTCAACGTGGACGAAGGCGTCGCCAAGGTCCGTATCCCCTACGCCATCTTCACGGGCGATGCGAGCACCACCCCGCCCGCCGCTACCGCGCTCAATGTTAGCGTATTCTTCTACGACTATTCCGACACCTACATCGGCTCCGTGCGCTCTGCGTTTGAGAAGCTGCTGCAGGATAACACCGTGACCTATACCTTCTACGATGGCGCAAGCGACCAGGCCAAGCAGTTCACGCAGGTCGAAACCGCTTTGACGCAGGGCAGCAACCTGCTCATCGTCAACGTCGTCACCACAGGCTCGGATGAGGCCGCGCAGAACATCGTCGACGCCGCCAAGGCCAAAGACGTGCCGGTCATCTTCTTCAACCGCGAAGTTTCCGACGCCGTTGTGAACAGCTACGAGAAGTGCTGCTTTGTCGGCACCGATGCAGACGAGGCCGGCTATATGCAGGGCCAGATGATGTATGACTTCCTTAGCGCCAACATGGCAACCTATGATGTCAACGGCGATGGGAAGATCAGCTACGTGATGTTCCGCGGCGAGCTGGGCAATGCCGAAGCCTTCGGCCGTACCCTCTACTCCGTATCCAACGCCAACACGCTCTTTGGCTCCACCGTGCTCGTGCCCTCGGCTGCCAACCAGACCGACAGCACACAGCCCAGCGACGGCGTAAGCCCCTACTACCTCTACGGCAACTGGTCCGCGGCAACCGCCAAGAACCTGATGGATACGGCGCTCACCACCTACTCGCTCACCAACGGCGACATCGAGATCGTGATCGCCAACAACGATGACCAGGCGCTCGGTGCGATCGAGTCCATGAACGAGAAGAGCTTCAACACCGGCTCGGGCGCGAGCTACATCCCGGTGTTCGGCGTTGACGCGACCGCGGTCGCACAGGACGCCATCGCCAACGGCAAAATGACCGGCACCATCAAGCAGGACGCGCAGGGCATGGCGGACGGTATCTACTACCTGCTCACCAACATCGGCGCGGGCAAGACCCTGATGGACGGCACCGACAGCTTCAACGTGGATGAAGGCGTCGCCAAGATCCGTATCCCCTACGCTATCTTCACAGGAAAATAAGTCGGACTTGACACACACAAAACACATTTGGTAAAGTGAAAAGGGCGGGACTGTCCCGGGTAAACCGCGGCAGTCCCCCTCTTCAAAACAAGGCATTTTTTCGATTCATTTTGGGCATATCAGGCAGGCCGTTCATACCTTCGCGGCATCCCGCGGGGGCAGAGGGGAGAGAGCATGGGCGAATATCTACTGGAAATGCGGAACATCACAAAAGAATTCCCCGGCGTGAAGGCGCTCGACGACGTTCACCTTCTCATCAGGCCGGGCACAGTACACTCGCTCATGGGCGAAAACGGCGCAGGCAAATCCACTTTGATGAAGTGCCTGTTCGGCATCTACCTCAAGGATGCGGGCAGCATACTCCTTGATGGGCAGGAAGTGGACTTTCGCTCGCCGCGGCAGGCGCTGGACTCGGGCGTCGCCATGGTGCACCAAGAGCTCAATCAGGTTCACACGCGCTCCGTGATGGAGAACATATGGTTGGGGCGTTTCCCCCAATCCAAGCTCGGCGTTGTCGATCATAAAGAAATGTATCGGCGCACGAAGGAGATTTTTGACGATCTCTCCATCAACATCGACCCGAAGGCCATCATCCGCACGCTTTCGGTATCGCAGCGGCAAATGGTGGAGATTGCAAAGGCGGTTTCCTTCCACAGCAAGGTCATCGTGTTCGACGAGCCAACCTCCTCGCTCGCGGAGACTGAGGCTGAGCAGCTTTTCAGCATTATTCGCATGCTGCGTGAGCGCGGTTGCGGCATCATCTATATTTCGCACAAAATGAACGAGATTCTGCGCATTTCCGACGAAGTCACCGTCATGCGCGACGGCAGGTGGGTTGCGACCACAAATGCGAATGAGCTCACCATGGAAATCCTCATCCGTCAAATGGTCGGCCGCGAGATCACGAGCATCTATCCCCCCAAAACCAATACGCCGGGCGATGTGGTGCTCGAGGTCGAGAACCTTTCTGCCACCTACCTCAACTTGGCGGACGTTTCCTTCTGCGCGCGCCGAGGCGAGATCCTTGGCTTTGCGGGGCTAGTGGGCGCGGGGCGTACGGAGCTTATGGAAACGATCTTTGGCACGGCAACGAGAAAATGCGGCGCGATGAAGAAAAACGGCGCGCCTATACACAACCGCAACAGCACCGCCGCCATGAAAAACGGTTTTGCGCTCATCACCGAAGAGCGGCGGCAAACGGGCATTTTCGGCGTGCTCGATATTTTAGCGAACACGACCGTTGCCAATATGAAACACTATATCAAGCATCACCTTTACCTTTCCGACAAGGAAATGAAAAAGGATACCGATTGGGCGGTTGAGACTTTGCGCGTCAAAACCCCCTCGCAAAAGACCAAGATACGCTCGCTCTCGGGAGGCAATCAGCAAAAGGTGATCGTGGGCAGGTGGCTTTTGACCCAGCCCGATATCCTTTTGATGGATGAACCCACGCGCGGTATCGATGTTGGCGCAAAGTATGAGATCTACCAGCTGATGATCGACCTTGCGACATCCGGCAAGACGGTGCTGGTGGTATCCAGCGAGATGCCGGAACTCTTGGGCGTGTGTGACCGCATCATCGTCATGAGCAACGGCAGAATCGCCGGAGAGGTGGATGCGAAGACGGCCTCGCAGGAGGGCATCCTCACGCTCGCAGCAAAGTATGTATGAAGGAGCACGAAGGTATGGACAAGAAAACCTCTCAAACGGC
>CAYNDC010000210.1:0-2899 GCA_964396085.1 uncultured Clostridium sp.
TGAAGGAGAAATCATGGCGGCCAGCCGGAGCCAGGCTGCTGATTTTTGGCAAAGTGGTAAAAACCAGCACGAATTGGTAAAAGGAGCGGGCAAATGGATTTGATGGAAAAGCTGACGATTTTGGCAGACAGCGCCAAGTACGATGCGGCCTGCACCTCCTCCGGCGCGAACCGCCCGGGAACCATCGCGGCCGGGTGCTGTCACTCGTTTTCTGCGGACGGCCGCTGCATCAGCCTACTTAAGGTTCTCATGACGAACCATTGCATCTACGATTGCAAATACTGCGTAAACCGGGCAAGCAACGATTGCAGACGAACCGCCTTCGCACCTGAGGAACTTGCCCAAATCACGCTCGAGTTCTACCGACGCAATTATATCGAGGGCCTCTTCCTCTCCAGCGGCATCGTGCACAGCCCCGACCACACGATGGAACTCATGATTCGTGCGCTGCACCTTTTACGCAACCGCCACGGTTTTACGGGGTATATCCATGCCAAAACAATCCCCGGTGCGGCACCGCAGCTCGTGCGTCACCTCGGCCTTTTGGCTGATCGTGTCAGCATCAACGTCGAGTTGCCCAGCGAAGCCAGCCTGCGCCTGCTTGCCCCGAACAAGAAGCGGGAAGCCATTTTCTCCCCGATGAAGCAGATCAGCAGCGCCTGCGAACAGAATAAGCAAGAGCTGGCCGTATATAAAAAAGCGCCGCAGTTTGCACCAGCCGGCCAAGCAACGCAGATGATTATCGGCGCTAGCCCGGAAACGGATTACCAAATTATGACGCTCGCCAGCGCGTTGTACGAAAAATACGCGCTCAAGCGCGTATTCTACTCAGCCTACATCCCTGCAGTGGCGGATTCCCTGCTTCCTGCTCTTGAGATGAAGCCCCCGCTGCTGCGCGAGCACCGCCTCTATCAGGCGGACTTTCTGATGCGCCAGTACGGTTTCCTGGCTACCGAGATTCTAAGCCCTGAGGCACCTAATTTCAACCCGTATCTCGATCCTAAATGCAACTGGGCTATCAACAACATGCAGCAGTTCCCCGTGGATGTAAACCGCGCGTCGCTTGAAACCCTGCTGCGCGTGCCTGGCATAGGCCCGACGAGCGCGCGGCGGATTGTCACTGCGCGGCGTAATGGCCGCCTGGGGCTTGTGGAGCTCAAACGCATGGGTGTGGTCCTAAAACGTGCGCAGTATTTCATCCGTGCATCCGACTGGCCGCTCAACGCGCGGCTCGATAAGCAGGCCACTGTGCGGGCTTTGATCGATTCGAACGTTTACTCCATTGGCATGGAGCAGCTTACCCTTTTCCCCAACAAGCCACTCGAGCTAAACGCGCCGGGGCATCTTTCCTTGCCCACGGGCAGCGACATTAAAACTGTTGCCGAAGCTGTGGAGGAAACGGTGCTATGCCTTACCGCAAGCCTTTAGCGCTCCAGACAGACGTCGTTTACACCTATGACGGGAGCTTCGATGGCTTCCTGTGCTGCGTGTTCGAGAGCATTTATAAGTGCGAGCTTCCGCTTGCCATTCATCCAGAGTCATCCGCGCCGCTGACGCTTCTGCGCACCCATTTCATCGAAACGGATTCCGCCAAGGCCAAGCGCGTACATACCTCGATCCCATCAAAAATCTCCCCCCGTGCGCTGGAACTCGTAACAACGGTTTTTTTCTCCTGCCTCGCGCAAAAGGAGCTCAGGATGCTGGAATTCCTATTGCGAGGCTACCGCGAAGGGGGAGCGCTGTGCTTTAGCCTGGGCGATGAGACGCTCACACCGCTGTTGCAAGCGGAAAAGCACCTCTTAGGCGAGGCGCACCTGTTCAAGGGATTTATTCGCTTTGCTGACGTTGGCGGGGCGCTCGTCGCCCGCATCAGCCCTAAAAACGATGTTTTACCATTCATCGCGCAGCATTTCTTGCTGCGCTTTCCCAAGGAACAGTTCATGATCTTCGATACAACCCATAAAACAGCGCTCGTTCATCAAAACGGCCAAGCCGAGATCTTGCGGGTAGATGACGTGGCCTTTCCCGAAATCACCGAGGATGAGACGCGCTATCAGGCGCTATGGAAACGCTTCTACGATACGATCGCGATCGAAGGCCGTGAGAACCCGCGCTGCCGGATGACCCACATGCCAAAGAGGTACTGGGAGAATATGCTCGAGGTAAGTGAGCTACTCAAGCCGTCTACCCCGGTTTGAGTAGCTTGGATGCACCTGAGAGTACGTCTTTTGTGCCATTCTCTCATCCTTCTTGAGACTTCGTATGCAATGATTACGCCGTTCACGACGATGACTGGCAGTATTTCCTTGAGCCACGCGGGGCGCTTGCTCTACGCCCTCTGAACATCCCCCAGCATGAGGGCGATGATCTCCTTATCCGTTTGCCGCATGCCGACCCTACCGATGTGGCCGACGCAACCGATCGTCTCCCCCGCCTCCTCGCGAAGGATGCCGGTGTGAGCCTCATATGCCTTGCCCTGCATCGCAAGAAGATGCGCCAGCATTGCGGCATCCAGGCTGGAAGCAATTTTCGCCGCGCACGAAACCTTCGCGCCGTCACAAATAATGCCCGGAATATTGGCGAGTGTGTTGGCGATGGTATCCTTGATTTGCCGCTGTGTGCCGCCTGCCATGTAAGTGACCGCCGCACCTGCCGCACATGAAGCCGATACCGCTCCGCAAAAGGCAGAAAGCTTGCCGATGAACTCCTTTTGATAAATCGTCAGAAGGCTCGAGAATGCCAAGGCACGGTAGAGCGTTTCCTCTGGATAATTGTTTTCGCGAGCAAAAACGATGACCGGCACCGAAGAAGCGATGCCCTGGTTGCCGCTGCCGGAGTTGATGATGACGGGCATGTCGCAACCGCCCATGCGCGCCTCGGAGGCGGCAGCCGCATAAGC
>CAYNDC010000211.1:0-2886 GCA_964396085.1 uncultured Clostridium sp.
CCCCTGCGCGGATATGCTCATGACGCCGAACAACATCGTCAACATGGCGCGCCTCAAGGGGTTGGAGGCAATCGCGGTGTGCGACCATAACAGCGCGCGCAACCTGCCGGCCTGCAAGAAGGTTGCCGACGCCGCGGGCCTTTTACTCATCCCGGGGATCGAGGCCGAAACGCGTGAGGAGGTCCACGTGCTCTGCTATTTGCCCACGCTGGAGGCAGCGTGCGCGCTTGGCGAGCTGATCTATGCGCATTTGCCCGCAAGGGCTAACCTGCCGGATTTTTTTGGCGAACAGGCAGTGATGGATGAAAATGACGATATCGTAGCATACGAGGAAAGGCTTCTCATCCAATCCACGGACCTTTCCATCGGGGCTCTCTCTGCGTTGTGCCGCGACTTGGGCGGCGTACCGGTGCCCGCGCACATCAACCGCACATCGAATTCCGTTTTGTATAACCTCGGTTTTATTCCGGAAGATGTCGCCTTCACGAGCGTGGAGGTCTGCCGGACGCTACCCATGCCGCCGGGCATGGATCTCGGACGCTACCATGTGCTCGCCTCCTCAGACGCGCACGACCTCTCGGCAATCCTCGAGCGGGAGAGCTTCCTCTCCCTAGGCGAAGCGACGGTTGAGGCAATGCTTGCCTATCTTGCTCAGAGGAAATAATCCGTCGGGATAACGGATAATTCTCCATTGCCAATTGTCCGTTCCTCCTCTATAATACCCTTGCGCACCCCCATGCAAAGCAGCATGAGGGCATTTGAGCGTGAAATGATTGGAGGCAAGCTATGTTCCTCATCGTGGGGCTGGGCAATCCCGGCCGTGAATATGCCATGACGCGGCACAACATCGGCTTTATGACGCTGGATGCACTCGCAGCGCGATACGAAATTGACATTCGGCGCAGCAACTTCCGAAGCGTGTTCGGCGAGGGGCGCTTTGGCAGTGAGCGCGTCGTGCTGGCAAAGCCAGATACATATATGAATAACTCCGGATGGGCGGTCCGCGACCTCGTAAACTGGTATAAAGTAGAGCACGACCGGCTCCTCATCGTCTACGACGACGCGGATATCCCCCTTGGCACCATCCGCGTGCGTGAGGGCGGCTCCTCGGGCTCACACAACGGCATGAAGAGCATCATCTATCAGCTGGGCTTTGATGATTTTCCCCGCGTGCGCGTGGGTATAGGAGCCCCCGAGGATGGACGGGATATCGTTGCCCATGTGATGAGCATGCCCTCGGGCGAGGGGCTTGATCTTTTGAAAAAGGCCGTGGACGAAGCGGCGGACGCGGTAGAGCTCATCGCCGCAGGCAAGATATCGGATGCGCAGGCGCGCTTTAACAAGCGTGCGCACAGCACGCGCAAGAAGGACGTTGCCGAAGAAGGCGCGCCTCTCGAGGGAAATGATGGCTGATCATCCGCTGCTTGGCATTCTCCAAACACATCCCGAATATCAACGGCTCGCTGGAAATCTCGCCGCGGGCGGCGGTTGCGCTGCTGTATTCGGCCTGGGGGAGGCGCATCGTACGCATGTCGCAGCGGGCTTGTTTGTGCATTGCGACAAAACGCTTCTGCTCGTGAGCGCCAACGAGAGCTCTGCTGCGCGCATCGCCGAGGATGCGGCGTATTTCACGAAGCAGGTGATTCACCTTCCCGCGCGCGAAACGCCGTTGGGCGGGCGTGCTCTGGCGGCTTCGGCAGACCTCGCCGCACAGCGCATGGATGCGCTCGTTCGGCTTGCCTCGGGGGAACGGCTGATGCTCGTGCTCTCGGCGGAGGCGCTTTTGCAGCGCCTGGCGCCGGCAGAGGCCCTTCGCGCCTCCATTCGCACGCTCTCCTTGGGGGAGCGGGTGAACCTTCGCGCGCTTGCGGGATCCCTTGTGGAAGCGGGTTACGAGCGGGTGGAGCTGTGCGAGGGGCGCGGCCAGTTTTGTCTGCGCGGGGGCTATCTCGATTTGTACCCGATTACAGCGCAGGCGCCGGTGCGCATCGAGTTCTTTGACGATGAGATCGATACCATGCGCACCTACGACCCCGTGAGCCAGCGCTCGATCGAAAACATAAAAACCTGTCTCGTGCCGCCGGTAACGGAGGTTCCGCTCACCCAAGCGGTGCGGGAGAGCGGCATGCGCGCGATGCGCAAAAAGCCGCGCCTTGAGGCGGATTATCATTCGCTTAAAGACGGGATTGTGCCCTTGGATGCGCAGCGGCTCCTACCGCTTTTCTACCCGGAGGCGAGCATTGCGGATTATCTGCCCAAAGATGCAATCATCCTCATTGACGAACCGCAACGCGTGGAGGAGAGCGCAAAGCTCGTCCATGCCAACCACATTGAGCTCGTCTCTGCGCTCGTTGCCTCAGGCGATGCGGAGCCTGAGGAGGCGGAAATTCTCGGCTCCCCGATGAAGCTGCTTCAGGCGCTCGATACGCCGCGCACGGCCATGCTCTTCGCGCTCACGCGAACCTACGGACTCATTCGGGCCAAGGAGCTCTACCGATTTGAAACGCGGCCTGCCTCGCGCTACGTGAACGCCGGCGATGCGCTTGCAGCGGATATCCTCAACTGGAAAAAGCATGGCTATGCGGCAGTGATCTATGCGGGAACACACGCCGTGCGCCTGCAGGATCTATTGGTCGACGCTGGCGTAGATGCCGCCGTGGCGGAGAAGCTTGAGCGTGCACCCGTTCCCGGTGAGGTACTCATCATTGGGGATTCCCTCGGGCGAGGGTTTGAATACCCTGAAATTCAAATTGTTGCCCTGAGCGAAACGGAGCTTTACGGCGCAGCGCACGAGAAGCTGGCCCCCGTGCGCAAACGGCGGCCGCAGCTCGCTTTTTCGGAGCTTGCGCCGGGCGACCTCGTGGTGCATGAGGTGCATGGCATCGG
>CAYNDC010000212.1:0-2863 GCA_964396085.1 uncultured Clostridium sp.
TCGCCGCACCCAGCCCAAAGAACAAGCCCGCGAGCGCGAGGGGCAAAAGCGTCTTTTTGAGCCCATCTGAATAGAAATTTAGCTCAAAATAGCGATACATATAATAGAACATCAAAATGATGAAGAACACGCCGTAAACATCGATGGTCGCAATGCGCGTTTGGGTAAAATGCATGAAGTCGAAGGCAAAAAACACGGCCGCGAGCAGCGCGTATTCGCTTTTCTTGAACAAGCGCTTGCCAAAGGCATAGAGGATCGGCACCATGGCAATGCCAAAGAGCGTCCCCACAATCCGCCAGCCAAAGGCGTTCATCCCAAAGAGCGCGATGCCCAGCATGATGAAGACCTTGCCCAGTGGCGGGTGCGAGTTCTCATAGGGTTTGATGCCCTCGAGGTGCTCATAGGCGGTGCGCGCATGGTAGAGCTCGTCGAAATACATGCCGTAGAGGTATGACGCATGCGCGGGCACCTGATCTGCCTCGTCAAAGAGTGCCTCCGCCCCGGCGCTTGCCGCCGCGGGGATATACTCCCCCGCCTCATCGAAGAAGGCGATTTCATTGAACCAGACTTCGCCCTTGGTGACCGTGAGCGTGAGGGTCTTGATCGCCGCCGTCATATCGCCGCCGATGCGCGCCCAGCGGAACATGTCCCCGTTATCCTCAGTGTATTCAATCGACGTGCCGTCGTCCGCCACGATTTGGATATCGCCCGTGTAAAGCCCGCCGAACACGCGGATATCCCGAATAGGCGTTTCCCGCTCGAGGGTAATGGTCACCGAATCTCCCGAAGCGCCGATCCACTTGGTTTGAGGGGCGGTGGTCGTGCCAAGGTTAATGAGCGCCACTACGCCATAAACAAGCGTGAGGGCAACAACGAACAGCTTATCTTTTTTAGTATAGTGAAGCTTTGTATCCACAGGCTCGGGCAAGCCATGCAACGCCTCCCGTTCGAGCTTGCGCTCGGCGAAAGCCGGCCGCTTCTCGTGGCGAAAAACGATATCCGAGCAGGTCCAGGTCAAATACGCGAACGCACCGAGGTTCATCAGCGACCCCACGGCCGTCACGATGTCATAGATCGTGCCGCGCGCTTCCGGCGCGTCAACAATCACGAAGGCCATCATGGCGTTAAAGAGCGCCGAGCAGGTCATCCACAGGAAGGTGAGGATCAGCCGCTTGTCCTGATAGAAGACGAAGGCGACGAGCAGGAGCGTCAGCGCCGGGAAAATATAGCGCTCGTGCATATACTGCCCGAGATTGAAGAGCGCCGCAATCAAGAATGCCGCGCTGAGGGTGAGCGCGTGGCCTGTGCGCTTTTCGCCAAAGGCATACAGCACGCTAGCAAAACCGACCGAGAGGCAGATGAAGATCGTGCCCCACGTCCCGTAGGAAAGGCCAAGAATAGTCGTGTCGACCGCCGCCCAGTTGCCCCCAAGCAGCGCCATGAGGTTAAACGCCTCAATGCTGGCGTAGGGGTAGCTGGTCGCCGTGCCGAGTATTTTTTCCACAAACCACAGCGGCTGCTGTCCATTCCGAAATGGGAGCGAGAGCAGGAAAATCGCCGCCAGCGCTCCTAACACCGCGGCCGCGGCGCGCAGGAATCCGCGCACGAAGCCTTTCTTGGTTGCCTGCAAAATGTAGGCAACGGCCAGCAGAGGCCCAAGCATAAGCGCTTGCGGTTTAGTCACGATGGCGATGCCGTATACGATGCCCGCAAGGATGAGCTTATCCTCGATGAAGAGCCAGATCACGGCGAGAAGCAACAGTGTCAAAACCTGATCGATCTGCCCCCAACCGCCCGACAGGAACGCCATGAGTGGGTTAAATGCCACAAAGCCGGCGAGCACGAGCGCCAGACGCCCTGCCCGGGGTTTCTCCCCCGCCTTCGCATCCGCCTCACGGCGCGACGCGATGCGATAGAGCGCATAGGCAGCCAGAAGATCCGCAAAAATGCCGGGCATTTTGGTTAAAAGCGCGTAGCCGGCGCTGCCGTAGGTCATGCCGAACAACTGCGCGAGCTTGCTTGTGAAATAGAGCACATACATATATCCCGGCGGATAATCGGCGAATATACCGGAGGTATAAAAGCTCGCCAACCCGTTGGACGCAAGGTTACTCCCCCAAGCCATGAAGCAATTGATGTCCGTAGGATGTCCGTAGAGGATCAGCGAGAGCGCGCAGCGCACGAGAAATGCTGCGGCGAAGAGGGCGGTGAGCCAGGTTCGATCGCTCAATTCCGCATTGATGAGATCCCGGCTGTTGTCGGTTTCGATGAAGCGGCGATAAACGATGATCGCAGCCAGCGTGCTCGCGAGAAACGCGAGCATCATGTAGCCCATATGGGGGATGTCCCCCTCGAGGGTGCCGTCCCCGTCGTCCCCGCCCGACTCCGTCAAAGAGAAGTCCGCAGCGTCGCCCGAAAAGGACTGCAGCTTTTCCACCTGCACATCGTCAAACCAAGCGCTGCCCTCGCTCAGGGCACCGTATCCGCCCAGGCGTACGCAAACGGCAAGCTCCTTTTGCCCCTTCTCTGTTTTGCCCACGAGCTGCACTTCGACCCAACCCTCGCTCGTGCCCATAACGCCCTCGCTCTTGGCGAGCGAGCCGTTGACGGAGATGTTCGCGCCCGCACCCCCCGCGACGTTATCGGTTTTAATGCGGCAGGTCAGTTTATAATAGCTGTTCGCCTTAACTTTAATGGTCTGGTAAAGCCGCACGTCGTTGCCGCCGGAACCGCAAAAAATGTAGGCGGCGTTGTTCCCGTCCAGCATGTCCACACGCGCGAGGCCAAGCGCCTCCTCGGTAAACCAGGATTCGTATTTCCATTCTTCGGGAAGTCCGCCCTCTGCGGCAACCTCGTCAAAGCC
>CAYNDC010000213.1:0-2848 GCA_964396085.1 uncultured Clostridium sp.
ACGCGCATGTCACCTTCTTTTTCAACGGCGGCGTGGAAGAGCCAAACCCCGGGGAGGACAGGGCGCTGATCCCCTCACCCAAGGTTGCCACATACGACCTTCAGCCAGAGATGAGCGCCTACGAGGTTGCGGCGGAAGCCGTCACGCGCATCGAGAGCGGCAAATACGACCTGATGGTTCTCAACTTCGCCAACCCGGATATGGTTGGCCACACGGGCAAGATGGAGGCGGCGACGGCGGCTGTGCACGCGGTGGATGCTTGCCTAAAAAAGGTGATGAGTGCGATCTTCGCGGCGGGCGGCCGGGCGATCGTCACGGCGGACCACGGCAACTGCGAGCGCATGTACGACGATCAGGGCGGCCCCTTCACCGAGCACACGACCAACCCTGTGCCGCTCGTGCTCGCAGACCCTGATAGAAAGGATGCAAAACTTCGCTCCGACGGAAGGCTGTGCGATGTTGCGCCGACCCTGCTCGAGTTGATGGGGTTGGAAAAACCTGTGCAGATGACGGGGGAGACGTTGATCGATAAGCGATAAAACCCGCAACGGGACACGTTGCTTTTTCGTAAAAAAAGCCGCGAAAGCAGGCCGGATTCGTGCTTGCGTAATACTTGCGGGCGTGATATAATACCGCTTGCAGTCGTTTAGGAGGTATATATAATGGAAACTGTCGGGATAATCGTTAATATAGTCCTCATCATTGCATCGGCGGTACTTGTGACCGTGGTTTTGATGCAGCAAACGAAAAGCGCGGGACTCGGCGGCGCGTTCGGGGGAGATGCAACTCCCTTCTCAGCGCGCGGTAGAGCCGCCAGCAAGGAAGCCAAGCTTCAGAAGCTGACCATCGTTCTTGCCGTTGCCATTGGCATACTCGGCATTGCGATGATGATTCTTTATTGATTGGCGATCGACTTGCAGGGTGCGCTTACGCGCACCCTTTTTGTTTCCCTCAGGCTGGAGAAGAAAGGATAGAAGGAAAAACAATAACATGGAAAATAGGATCATCGAGGCACTGCTCCGCGCGGGCAGGCCAATGGCTCCGGAAGCGCTCATGGAAGGCTTCGAAGAAAAAGATGCAGCAGCTTCGGCGATTGAGAAGCTCCTGCTCGATGGCAGGTTGATTTTAACAAAGAAGAGAAAGCTTGCTCTCCCCGAGCAAACCGGCCTCATATACGGCCGCATTCAGGGGAGCGCGAGGGGATACGGCTTCTTTATCCCCGAGGACGGAAGCCCGGATATGTTCATTCCCGCGGACTCCATGCATGGCGCCATGCATCAGGATATGGTGTGGGCGCGAGCTGCGGAAACATCGAGCCACAACGGCACACAGGAGGCGGAGGTTGCGCTCATTGCCGTGCGCGCGCACGCCATGATCGTTGGCACGTACGAACAGGAAAACGCGGAGGGTGGCTATGTGGTGCCGGATGAAACACGGCTGTGTTTCGATCTGCTCATCGGTGCGGGGCGCACACTCAACGCAAAAAATGGGGATAAGGTCGTGGCGCGTATTTTGCGCTATCCTGACGGCAGGCGCCCCATGCAGGGTGAAATTACGGAGATCCTCGGGGCGAAGGACGACGCGCGGGCGGATATGCTCGCCATCATCCGCCGCCTCGAGCTGCCGGATGATTTCCCAAAGGCCGCAGCGCGGCAGGCGAAAGCGCTCAACAAGCCCGTCTCCGAAGAGACGCTTGTGTTGCGGGAGGATTTCCGGGGGAAGACGGTTGTCACCATCGACGGTGCAGACGCCAAGGACCTTGACGACGCGGTGTCGCTGACGAAGCTTTCCGACGGGTGGCTTCTTGGCGTGCACATCGCGGATGTGAGCGCGTATGTTGCCGAGGGGTCCGCGCTTGATGCGGAGGCTTACCGACGCGGCACGAGCGTGTATTTTCCGGACCGCGTGCTGCCTATGTTCCCAAAGGAGATATCCAACGGCGCCTGCTCGCTCAATGAAGGGGAGGATAAGCTGACCCTCTCGTGCATGATGCGCTTGGATGCGCAGGGACAGCCTGTTTCTCACCGCATTGCCCAAACCGTCATCAAAAGCGCGCACAGGCTGACCTATGAGAATGTGAACGCTTTGCTGGACGGGGATGTGACGCTTCGCGAAACCTACGCGGACGTGGTGCCTTTGCTTGAGGATATGCGCACCCTTGCCGGGCTGCTGCACGACAAGCGCGTTAAGCGCGGCTGTCTGGACTTTGACCTTGATGAGGCGGAGATTACCTTGGATGAGGACGGGCGCGCGGTTGATTTTAAGGCTGCTGATCGCGGCGTCTCCAACCGTATGATCGAACAGTTTATGCTCGAGGCGAACGAGACCATTGCCGCCCACGCAGCCGCAGCGGGCATCCCATTGATGTACCGTGTGCATGAAACGCCGGATAAGGAGCGGCTCAACGAGCTAAACGTGTTTTTGAACACGCTGGGCCTGGGCGCGAAGAGCCTGAGCGCTGCCAAGCCCGCGCAACTTCAAAAAATCTTGCTGAAAGCCAAAGGGAGCAAGGAGGAGGAGCTTGTGGGCCGTGTTATGCTGCGTTCCATGAAAAAGGCGCGCTATGCGCACCAGTGCCTCGGTCATTTCGGCCTTGCGGCCGAATATTATTGCCACTTTACATCGCCGATTCGCCGCTATCCCGACCTCATGGTTCATCGCATGATGAAGCTGTTGATGGCGGGCGAAATGAGCCAGGAGAAAATCGAAAAATACACCGGCGTAATGGAGGACATGGCACGCCATTGCTCGGAGCGCGAGCAGGTTGCCGTGCAGGCCGAACGCGCGGCAGATGATTTGAAGAAGTGCGAATTTATGGCCACGCGCATCGGCAGCGTTGAGAAAGGGA
>CAYNDC010000214.1:0-2827 GCA_964396085.1 uncultured Clostridium sp.
GACCCCCAAAACACCCGCGCCGCCACCTTCTATTTGCCGGACACCTCCTCGGCGGCGCTGCTCGCCATTCGCCGCGAGAAGCGCGCGCTCGAAGAGGCGCTTCGCCGCAGCGAGGAGAAGGAGGAGCGAGCGAAGCTCCTCGCGGCGCGCTCCGCCGTCGCCTCCCGGGAAGAGGAGGAGGAGGGGCGCATCCGCGCGGCCCTGTGCGTGAGCCTGCGCCCGCATCTCGACGAGCTCGGCGCCTGCATGGACGCCATCGCCGACATGGACTTCACCCTCGCGCGCGCGAAGCTCGCCAAAGCCTACGGCGGCTGCCGCGTGGAGCTGTGCGAAAACGAGGTTGAGCTTACCGATATGGTGAACCCGCGCGTCGCCGATGCGCTCGCCGAGCGCGGCAAGCGCTTTACGCCGGTTTCCATCCAAACCGGCCCGGGCGCCACGCTCATCACCGGCGCGAACATGGGCGGCAAAAGCGTAGCGCTCAAGACCCTTGCGCTCAATGCGCTCCTGGTAAAGGCCGGCATGCTGCCCTTTGCGCGCTGTGCACGGCTGCCGCTGTTTGAGGGCATTTTCCTCGTTGCCGAGGATGGGGAGGACATCGAGCGCGGCCTCTCGAGCTTTGGCGCGGAGATCGCGCAGTTCAACCAAACGCTCGCCTCAACACTCGCCTCCCCCGGCGTATGCCTGCTGCTGCTGGATGAATTCGCCCGCGGCACCAACCCCGAGGAAGGGGCGCGGATCGTGCGCGCGGTGACGCGGCGGCTCGATGCGCTGCCCCATGTGAGCCTGTTGACCACGCATTACGATGGCGTTGCACGCTTCGCGGGCGTCCACTATGAAGTAGTCGGCCTGCGGGACATGGACGTTTCGGCGGTCGCCACCGAAATCGCCGCAAGCGGCGGACACGGCACGGACGTCATCGCCGCGCACATGAACTACGGCATCTACCGCACCGAGGGCCGCGAAAGCTGCCCGCGCGATGCGCGAAATATCTGCATGCTCCTAGGCATGGATGAAGAAATCCTGCGCGATATATCATGGGAATGCGCCATCGATTGACCAGAGCGCTCTTTCCCGCTCAAGCGACCAACCGCGCCACGCCCCAGATCAGGAGCCCCAGCACTCCCCAAATAAGGGAGAAGCCCAGGCATATCTGTCCCCACAGGTTCCAGCGCACGGCGCTGTAATCCCACACGTTTTGTTTGAGTTTAATATTGAACAGCAGGCCAAAGGCCAGCTCCACCGCGCTGATGATGCCCATGCCGCACAGATACGCCGCCCACGCGGGCATCGCCACATGCGTATAAAGCCAAAAGAGCAGCGCTGTGCACAACCCGCCTGCCAGCCCCATCGACCAATGCGTGCGCCTGCGCCAGAGGAACTCCAGCCCCATGTAGCCCAGGCCGCCCATAAAGAAAGCTACGATCGTCATGCGCCTAGTCTGCGCCCGCACGCTTTGCTTATGCGTCAGCGTGACAAGCGCACGGAAGCCCCCGGCCAAATGGCTTATGCTTACAAAAGGATCGGAGGCTTATGAAAATGGACAAAACCGCGCTCATTCAAACGCTCAAAAAGAACCTGCCCGCCATCGTGCTCGCCATTCTGGGCGCGCTGGGAGGATACCTCTACTACCGATTCGTCGGCTGCGTCACGGGCACTTGCCCGATCACCTCAAGCCCTGTCATCTCCACGCTCTACGGCGGCGTGTTGGGGCTGCTCGTGGGCACCATCGTCACGCCCGATAAAAAGAAATAAGCACAAAGGCCCTGCGCCTGTTTTTCTTCCTCCTGCACCCTTGCGGCGAGGAAACGGATGAACTGCTCAGTCGCGGGAATGCCTTTGGCTCCCGCCCGCTGCCGCTTCCAAACGAAAACGGCCTCGCTTGTTAGGCGAAGGCCGTCTTTTGTTGCCGTTATGGCCGACGGAGGATTCCCCGTCGCTCTTTTACATCTCGATGTATGCATCCCTGCCCGCGCCGACGGAAACGTATTTCACCGGACAGCCGATCGCACGTTCGATGAAGGCGATGTAATCGAGCGCTTCTTTGGGAAGCTCTTCCTTTTTGCGGCAGGCGGATATATCCCGGCAAAAGCCGGGGAAGTTCTCATAGACGGGCTTCGCGCGCTCGAGCGCGCCGCCCTGCGGGAATGCCTGCGTGCGCACGCCGTCCACCTCATAGGCGACGCAAACGGGAATCTCCTCGAGGTAAGAGAGCACGTCGAGCTTGGTGAGCGCAATGCAGTCGCACCCCTGAAGCTTCGTGCCGTAGCGCGAGGCGACGACATCGAACCCTCCCACACGGCGGGGTCTGCCCGTCGCCGCGCCATACTCGCCGCCTGCCTCGCGGAGCTTTTCCGCCGCCTCACCGGCCAGCTCCGCCGTGAAAGGCCCCTCGCCCACGCAGCTCGAATAGGCCTTCGTGATGCCGATGACCTCATCGAGCCTCCTGCCCGGGATGCCCGCGCCGATGGGCGCGTAGGCCGCGATGGTCGAGGAGGAGGAAGTGTAGGGATAAATGCCAAAGTCGATATCCCGAAGCGAGCCGAGCTGCGCCTCGAAAATGATGTTTTTGCCCGCATCCGCCGCCTGTTCGAGATACGCGCCCGTATCGCTGATGTGGGGCAAAAGCGGATCGCCAAAGCGTTTGAGCCAGGCGAGCATGGCACTCACTTCGACCTCGGGCGCGCCGTAACCGCCCGCGAGCGTGAGGTTCTTCCATTCGATGATACCGGGGAGCTTCTTCTCAAGCGCCGCGGGATCGAGCAAGTCGCCCATGCGCAGGGCTTTTTTCATGCGATGCACCGGTTATGAAAAAACCGCTGATCAG
>CAYNDC010000215.1:0-2824 GCA_964396085.1 uncultured Clostridium sp.
GAGCGACCCCACGCAGCTCTGGCCCAAGTATTATGACGGGGATCACGGCATCGGGTTGGAGTCGACCGGCGGCTGCCTTCGCATGGTGACCGAGGCCGCGAAGTTCATCTATGAGAACTGCCCCGAGGGCACGGTGCTCGAGATCGTCAACGGCTCGCCCAAGGGAACCCAGAGTGAGGAGCCACCCAGCCGCAACGGGCTTCGTATCGACCCGACCGACCTGGACACGCTGGCCGCCAACGGCCATTAACCAAACCAAACAGAAGGAGAGGCATTGAAAAAGCTCATTCCGGCATTCATCGCGTTGTTCATTGTGCTTTGCGCCTGCACGGCAGAACCTCCGCAAGGGGTGGTTGACGTCACGCAAACGCCACAGTCGACGCCGCAGTCGACGCCGCAGGAGACTGAGCAGATCACCCCGCCTCTTACCCAAAGCCCGTCACCTGCGCCTACGGCGCAGCCGACGCCCGGGCCTGAGATGGTAAAATCCCGGGTAAACACGCTTAATTTCAGAAGCGTTCCCTCATCGCAAGACGCCGCGAGCATCCTGGGCCAGCTCGCCTATGAGGAGCAGGCAGAATTTCTCGGTGTCGAGGGCGATTTCACACGCGTTCGCCGCGCTGACGGTTCGGAGGGTTATTGCTATTCGGACTATCTCGTTCCCGCCGGGGAGACGCTCTATGCCTACCTTCCCGCCACGACCGGGCAAAAGCTTGACAACGCCACCGGCGCGCCCGTGTTCGAGGCGGACGGTGTCACTCCCGTCATGGTGAAAAACGAGCTGATCGACCTTCGGCTCTACCTGCCGGATGCCGTGTACGAGCTGCTTTTTGCAACGCCGAAGAACATCACCGGCGCGCCGCTCTACCCGCGTGCCATCCCGCTCTTGCAAAAGGATGCCGCCGTCAAGCTCCAACGGGCTTACGACCGTTTCAAGGCGGACGGGTATACGCTCAAGATCTACGACGCGTACCGCCCCAAGAGCGTGCAGCAGATCCTCTACGACATCGTGCAGAACCGCCATTGGATTGCCAACCCCAAAACGACCGCATCGAACCACAACCGCGGCTGCGCGGTCGACATCTCGCTCATCAGCGACCAAACGGGGGAGGAGCTTGAGTTCCCCACGGCCATGCACACATTTCGGGAGGAATCCGCGCGTACCAGCAAAGCATGGAGCCAGAGCGCGCGCGCGAACGTCGATTATATGACCAAAGTCATGAACGAGTGCGGCTTTGTTGAGATCGAGAGCGAATGGTGGCACTTTGCCATCCGCGATAGCAAATTGTATATGACCACGGATATCGACCTTGCGAGCCTGACGATGCTCCCCGATCAGGGGAACTGATTTGGAGGATACTATGAAACGTACATTCCCCCTGCTTGCCGCCCTCGCGCTGTGCCTGCTGCTTTCAGCCTGCTCCGGCGCTGCTGTGCCCACGGGTGCTTTTTCCGAAAACGACCTCGGCGTTGCCGTCGATGGCGACAGCTATTATCTGCGCGAGGACAGCGCGCCGCTCATCGAAGCGCTCGGCGATGGCTACGAATACAGCGCGCAGGTGAGCTGCGTGTACGATGGTGAGGATAAGGTGTTCGCCTATCCCGCAGGCATCGCCGTGTCGACCGTTCCCGTGGATGGCAAGGACGTGGTAGAGCTGATCACTCTCACCACAAACGCTTATGAAACGCTGCGCGGCGCGAAGGTTGGGGATTCGCTCGAGGATGTGAAGAGCCTTTACGGCGACGCGTATTTTGACGATGGCTATCTGACCTATTCGCTCACCAACGACGCCGCCGATATCCGGGCAGAGCGTATCCAATTCGAGTACGCGGGCGACGTGGTGACGCGCATCTTCATTTACTCGCCCAGCTATTAACGCGGGGGAGCCCGGATGCTTTTCAGCTCACCGACATTTTTGTTCCTGTTCCTGCCGGCGGTCTTTTTGCTCAACTTGCTGTTTACAAAAAGCACCGCGTGGAGAAACGCGCTTTTAATCGCGGCCTCCCTGCTCTTTTACGCGTGGGGGGAACCTGTTTATGTGCTGCTTCTGCTTACGGCTAGCTTAGCCTATTGGGCGCTCGCGCGCCTGATGGAGCGCTACCCCGGACGCAAGAAGCTTTTTTGCGCGGCTGCGCTCGTGCTGGGTGTTGGCGTACTCGCCTTTTTCAAATATGCGAATTTTCTCTTAGCGAGCTTCAACGATTTCACAGGACTCTCGCTCCCGATGACCGGCGTTGCGCTGCCCATCGGCATTTCGTTCTTCCTCTTCGAGGCGATGAGCTACGCTCTGGATGTTTACCGCGAAAAGACGCCCGCGGCACGCAGCTTTTTCGATGTTTTGCTCTACATCGGCCTCTTTCCCACCATCCTCGCAGGCCCCATCGTGCGCTATGGGGACATTGCCCCGCAGATTCGCGCGCGCAGCGTGAGCGTTGAGGATATGGCCGCGGGATTTCGCCGCTTCGCCTTCGGTTTGGCGAAAAAGGCGCTCCTCGCCAACACCCTCTCCCTCACGGCGGATGCGGTGTTCGCTTTGCCCGGCGCGCGCCTCAACGCGCCCATCGCATGGCTTGGCGCGCTCGCGTACCTCATGCAGATCTATTTTGACTTTTCCGGTTATTCCGACATGGCCATCGGCCTTGGCCGCGCGTTCGGCTTTCGCCTGCGCGAGAACTTCGATTATCCCTATATCGCAACCTCCATGCAGGATTTCTGGCGCAGATGGCACATCTCGCTCTCCTCCTGGTTTCGCGATTACGTCTATATCCCCCTGGGCGGCAACCGCAAGGGCAAGCTGCGCACGGGGCTCAATAAGCTCACCGT
>CAYNDC010000216.1:0-2780 GCA_964396085.1 uncultured Clostridium sp.
TTGGGCAACGCCGATTGCCTCCCATGCCTCCGGATTGATTTTGAGGCAGGGCAATGCGCTGCGGGAGCCGCCAGGAACGGGCATCTTCTAAGCCATAACGTGTTAAATTGGTTAGCAAGAAACGCGAACCGGGTGGTCGGAAGCGAAACGGCTTGCATCAACCGCCCAGAACGATTGAGGGCACAACCGCGGATTCCATATATGCGCGGTACTCTTGTTCCGAAATGAGGTTGATGATGACGGCCGTTAGCTTCCCGGTAAGAAACACATAGGCTGGCTGGCCGGTTTTCATACGGGTGAGCAAAAGGACCATATACACTTGATCCTTGTCAAGCCCGGGATACGTTGCGTCCTTATCGTGCGGCATTTTCTTGAGCGGCGTATCGAAGCCATACGCCATGCCCTGAATATTCCCGCTGCAGAGCATGAGGCGGGAATCGGCTTGCCTGAGGAAATCCTCATAGAGCGGGTAATCTTCTACGATGTGCGACAGGGCTAGGGGCTCGCCTGTCGCGGCGTCGATGAGGCTGCCGTCGGAATACGAAATTTTCTTATTCTGATAGAGATTGTTCAGGCCTTGAATGAACCGGCTCATAAAGGCGAAGCGATCCTGGTAGAGGGAATACTGCTCCGCGTGGCGCGCCGCGACCGCTTCTTTGGTGACGTTGGGCAGGAAGCGGGTCAGGTATTCCCCCTCTGCCCCCTCGAACGCTTGATTGGCATGATAGGGATAGGCAAGCGAAAGGCAGTTGAGGCGCACCTGCTCGATCATACCCGGTTGCCCCTCCAGCGTTTCGAGCAGCGCGGTAAAGTCGCTGCCCAAGGAAAGCGTGTTCCCCTTTTCGGAGAACGCGTTTAGGAAAATCGCATGTTCTGGGGTGCTGTCGATATAATACACGGCGTTTTGCGCGAAATACGCGTCCGCGCGCACCTCAGCGAAAAGCTCCTCGCCAATGCCGCAGGTCAGCTCCATCTTTCCGTTTGAAAACGATACGCTGCGCGCGGCGCTAAGCCAGGTGTTAAGCTCTTTGAGCGAAATCTGATACGACAACTGCTGCGCATCGAACCCGAGCTTTTCGCCGAGCGTCTGCGCGGATAGGGCGATCAACTTCGTAACATGCACCTTGGTAAGCACAAGGTTCAATTCACCGTTGGCCACGGTAGCGTCCGCATCGAGTTTAAGCGGGATGGGCAGGAAGCCAAGCCACTTAAAAAGCAACGT
The DNA here is from genome assembly GCA_964396085.1 of uncultured Clostridium sp. GTDB lineage: Bacteria > Bacillota > Clostridia > Christensenellales > CAG-138 > Phil1. Next base: position 1,223 of record CAYNDC010000216.1, read on the forward strand.
AACGGACGCGCCCTCGTCAAAATCAATGCCGTACTTCTCTAAAGTCAGCCCGTATGCAGGAAGATCAACGCCGGATTCCTTGAGCTGTGCCTGCAGCGCGGCGGGCGTCAGTTCTCCTTCTTGCGAAAGGATGAACAGGATGTCGGAAACATCCACCGCCACATCCACGGTGCGTTGCGCCGCATGGAACACATACCTGTCCTGCGCGCTCATGGGCGCCTGCGCCAGAAGCGCCGCCGGGTCGTCATAGGTAAAGCCGAATAAAACCAGCGCGCCAAGCGCCAGCACCACCAAGGCCAACACGAGGAGGAACGGGCTGAAAATCCAGAACACGACCTTCCCTGCGGACTTTTTTTTGACGGGATGAACCGTGGCTTCCATACAAGACGCCTCCCAAATTCAATAAAATAAACGGGAATGACATCGCGCGCGTTTTGGTATGCCGTGTTGAAACAGGGTCTTTTGATCAGGCTGCGAATACGATTGACACCCATTGGCAGGTCGTTCGGAGCAAGTGCTCGTTCGGGAAAAGCGCCCCCCGATCAGGAACGGACATCTGCAAAAGTCCATCTCTGAGGCCCGTCTTTGCCATCGTTCCCTGTGGCTGTATTTTACCACTACCGGCGGTTTTTTCCTATATTGCCAACGGGTTCAAAACCGCTAAAATCGCAAAAAAAAGATTTTTTTACGCCGGGGCGCAAGGCTCCTCCGGCACGCAGGAGAACAAGGGAGAAAAAACGGCCTTTTCAGGTGGAAAAGGCCGTTTGTTGGCATGAGATGTTTCTCTATATGGGAAGACCCTAGCCGGGCGCGGCAAGAAAGCGGCTACGCCGCGGGCGGGCAATTATCCGAGGATCCGCACGAAGCTCTTTTTGCCCTTTCGAAGGATAATCCCCTCGCTGAGTTTGGCGCTGTCCGCCACGGCGAAAACATCGAGGACCTTCTCGTCGTCCATAAACACGCCGCCGCCTTCGATGGTGCGCCTTGCATCGCTCTTGCTGGAGGCAAGCTTGCCAAGGACCATTAAATCCGTCACGCGAAGGCCGCTTGAGGCCACTTCATCGGCGCTCAGGCGCACGGTGGGCATGTGCTCGAGGCTGCCGCCCCCGCCAAAGAGAGCCTGCGCGGCAAGGGCCGCCTTTTCGGCTTCCTCCATGCCGTGTACCTGCGCGGTGAGGGTGAGGGCAAGCTCCTTCTTCGCATCGTTGATGTTCGCCTGCGGTGCGGTCAGGGAGGCGATCGTCTCCAGCGGCAGGAAGGTTAAAAGCTTCATGCAGGTGGCAACATCCGCATCGTCCACGTTGCGCCAGTATTGGTAGAAGTCGTACACGCTCGTTTTTTCGGGGTCAAGCCAGAGCGCGCCCTTTTCGGTTTTGCCCATTTTCTTGCCCTCGCTGGTTGTCAGAAGCGTCGTCGTGAGCGCGAAGGCAGGTTTTTGCTCCTTGCGGCGGATGAGGTCTGCGCCTGCGAGGATGTTGCTCCACTGGTCGTCCCCGCCCATTTGCAGCGTGCAGCCGTACTTGCGGTTGAGCACGAGGAAGTCGTAGCTTTGCATGAG
>CAYNDC010000217.1:0-2744 GCA_964396085.1 uncultured Clostridium sp.
TACGGCCGTATCCGAAGGGCGCTGCGACATCGGCCTCTCGAGCCGTGCGCTCAAGGAGGAGGAAAAGAACGGCCTTCAAGAAACCATCGTCGCGCTCGACGGCATCGCCGTCATCGTGAACCCCGCCAACCCGGTTTCGGATTTGACCCTTGAGCAGATTGCCCAAGTATACACAGGGGCAATCACCAACTGGAAGGACCTTGGCGGCAACGACGCGCAGATCGTAGTGATCGGCCGTGAAGCCGGCAGCGGTACCCGCGACGGGTTTGAATCCATCACCAAGACGGCCGAAAAGTGCGTCTACCGCCAGGAGTTGACCTCCACGGGCGATGTCATCACCACGGTCTCTCAGAACCCGGACGCGATCGGCTATGCTTCGCTCGCCTCTGTGAAGGAAAGCGTAAAGGCGCTCCAGGTCGGCGGGGTCGCGCCCAGCGAGGCTGCAGTTCAGGACGGCACCTACGCCATCCAGCGCCCGTTCGTGGTGGTCACCCGGACGGACAAGCCCCTCTCGGCCGCAGCGCAAGCATTCTTCGAGTACATCACCTCCCCGCAGGCCAACGAGATTGTCACCGCCGCGGGTGCGGTGCCCGTCAACTGATTGGGAACAAGCGGATTCCCGGCGGCCACGCTGCACAGCGGACCGCCGCTTTCCGCATGAAAGGTCGCTCATGAGATTAGACAAGCGTAACCCAAAGAGAACAGCGGAAACGGCGATTCACGCGGTGTTCCTGCTCATCGGCCTGATTGCCGTCGCATGCGTGCTGATGATTACGATCTATCTAATCGCCGCCGGCATCCCGGCCATTCGCGAAATCGGCCTCGTGCCGTTCCTGTTCGGCAAAAAATGGGCGTCCACTACTGCGGAGCCCGCCTTTGGCATATTGCCCTTTATTTTAACCTCTATCTACGGCACCGCGGGGGCAATCCTGCTGCGCGTCCCTGTCGGCTTTTTCACGGCGGTATACTTATCAAAAGCAGCGCCCAAGGCGGTCAAGGCCGTTATGGAACCCGCCGTAGGAATGCTTGCGGGCATTCCCTCTGTCGTGTACGGCCTTGTGGGCATGCTGATCCTCGTGCCGGCCATACGCAACCTCTTTCATGTGCCGGACGGAGCGAGCCTGTTTGCGGCCATCATCGTGCTCTCCATTATGATCCTGCCCTCGATCATCAAGGTGTCCTCGGCCGCGCTGGATGCCGTCCCCAAGGAATATGAGGATGCTTCGTTCGCCCTGGGCGCCACGGCGGAGGAAACGTACTTTCGTGTTTGTGTGCCCGCGGCCAAAGACGGCATCGCTGCGGCAGTGGTGCTCGGCGTCGGCCGCGCCATCGGCGAGGCCATGGCCGTGATGATGGTGGCCGGCAACGTAGCCAATATGCCCTCGCTCTTTGAGAGCGTGCGCTTCCTCACAACCGCGGTTGCGAGCGAAATGTCCTACTCTGCCGGGCTCCAGAGGCAAGCACTCTTCTCTATTGCGTTGGTGCTGTATCTTTTCATCATGCTCATCAACGCGCTTTTGAACCTCATCCTGAAGCGGAAGGAGGCAAAATAATGCTCAAAGCCCTAGCCCCGAAAAGAAAAGCATATCGCTTGATGATGCGTGCAACCATGGTTTTCTTCACGCTGGCGACTTTCGCGCTTACGGCGCTGCTGGTCGCTTATATCCTCGTGCGCGGCATCCCGGGCATCTCCTGGGCGTTCCTCTCGGGCACTCCGAGCTATTTAAAGGAAACCATCGCCATTTTGCCGGATATCCTCAACACGCTCTACATCATGCTCGCCGCTCTGGCAATCGTGCTGCCGCTTGGCGTTGGCGCAGCGATTTATTTAACCGAGTATGCGCGCAGCCGCCGCGTCGTGGCGGCCATCGAATACGCCGCAGAGACGCTCTCCGGCATCCCCTCCATCATCTACGGGCTCGTGGGCATGCTGGTGTTTTGCCAGGTGCTCGGGCTCAAAACCTCTCTGCTCGCCGGCGCGCTCACGCTGGTCATCATGAACCTGCCCATCGTCATCCGCACGGTGCAGGAGAGCCTCAAGACCGTGCCGCAAAGCTACCGCGAGGGCGCGTTCGGCCTGGGCGCGGGCAAATGGCGCGTGGTCCGCACGGTCGTACTGCCCGGCTCCGTGGACGGTATCGTCACGAGCTGTATCCTATCGGCGGGCAGGATTTTAGGCGAATCTGCGGCGCTGCTGTTTACGGCGGGCTTTGCGCACACGCTCAACGGCTTTTTTGAGGGCATGCGCAGCGCCGGGGCGACGCTCACCGTCGCGCTCTACGTTTACGCCAAGGAGCAGGGCGAGTTCGGCGTGGCGTTTTCCATCGCGGCGATTTTGATGGTGCTCACGCTCATCATCAACCTCGCGGCCAACTATATGAGCAAGCGGCTCAAACGGAGGATTGAATCTTGAACGCATTCACGATACGCGACCTGTGCCTATGGTACGGCAACACGCAGGCGCTCGACAACATCGCCGTCGACCTTCCCCAAAAGCACATCACCGCGCTCATCGGCCCTTCCGGCTGTGGGAAGTCGACGTTTATCAAAACCCTCAACCGCATGAACGACCTCATTCCCGGCGTGCGCGTAACGGGCACTGTTCAATACGGGGATACGGACATCTTCGCCCCCGGGGTGGATGTGACGGCACTTCGAAAAGAAATCGGCATGGTGTTCCAAAAGCCCAACCCCTTCCCCATGAGCATCTACGACAACGTGGCTTACGGGCCGCGCACGCACGG
>CAYNDC010000218.1:0-2726 GCA_964396085.1 uncultured Clostridium sp.
GGGATACGTTTGGTAAGATTTCTTCGAGGGATCAAATCAAAAAAATCAAGGGAAATAAGCACTTGCATTGCAAAAACCGCCGTGTTATAATGGCGGTCGTGACAGCGGGCGGTCCAATGTGGGCGGATGGCTCATAAGAACGTCTGTGAGGAAGGAGAAAACAATGGCAGATATCATCAGGGAACTTGAAAAAGAACAAATTCGCACCGACCTTCCCAAGTTGGAGATCGGCGACACCGTGCGCGTGTTTGTGAAGGTCGTCGAAGGCAGCCGCGAGCGGTTGCAGAACTTCGAGGGCATCGTCATTAAAATGCAGGGCGGCGGCATCCGCAAGTCCTTCACCGTGCGGCGTTTGTCCTACGGTGTAGGCGTGGAGAGGACCTTCCCCTACAATAGCCCCCGCATCGGCCGCATCGAAGTCGTGCGCCACGGGCGTGTGCGCAGGGCGAAGCTCTACTACCTGCGTGAGCGTTCCGGCAAAGCGGCCAAGATCGTCGAGCGCATCGAGGAAAAGAAATAATCCATGCGATCAAAAGCCCCCGCGGCTACGGCTGCCGGGGGCTTTGCTTCAAATAAGAGCTATACTCGGAACGCACGGTCATCCGGGCATCAACAAAATTAAAGGAAAACGGCCATGGATCACAAGGATAAAGAGCTCATCCCACAAAGCACGGGAAAAACGGAGATTGCCGATCAAACGGATAAGATGCGGATTCAATGGTATCCGGGTCATATGGCCAAGGCGAAGCGCATGCTCGAGGAGAACCTCGCGCTCATCGATGTTGTGGTCGAGCTTGTCGACGCGCGCGCGCCGGAGGCTACGCGTAACCCGGATTTTGACGCGCTGTTCGCTGCCAAGAGCAGGGTCGTGTTGCTCAACAAGAGCGACCTTGCTTCTAAAGAGACGACGCGCGCGTGGATGGATTATTATAAAAGCCAAGGCATTGTCTCGATGGACTTCGTGGCGACGAGTACGCAAAAGCGCAAGGCGGCCATCGCCGCCATCGAGGCAGCGGCAGCGGAAAAGGTGCGCAAAATGCGGCAAAAGGGCGTGATGAAAACCGTCCGCGCCATGGTCGTAGGCATTCCCAACGTGGGCAAGTCAACCTTTATCAACCGCGTGGCGGGCTCAAATCACGCCAAGACCGGGGACCGGCCCGGCGTTACCCGCGGCAAACAATGGGTGAAAATCGGACCCTACCTCGAATTGATGGATACCCCCGGCCTGCTCTGGCCGAAGCTGGAGGATCCAAAGCTCGCGCAGCACCTCGCCTACATCGGCTCCATCAACGACGACATTATGGATGTCGAGCGCCTCGCGGGAGAGCTTCTCGCGGAGCTTGCCGGGTTGTGTCCGCAGGAGCTTTGCGCGCGCTACGGGGCAATACGCCCGGGCATGGCGCCTCAGGAGCTGCTTGAGGCCGTGTGCGAGAGCCGGGGCTTCCGGCTCCAAGGTAGCGCCTGTGATCTGGAGCGCGCGGCGCGCGTAGCGCTGGATGAATACCGCGCAGGCAAGATCGCCAAGGTCACCCTTGAGCTGCCGGAGCATTCCTGATGGCGGGGGAACGGGAACGCGCAAGGCTTTTGATCCTCACGCAAACCGAGCGCGCTTATTGGGAGCGCGGGCTTTTCCCCGCGGGCATGGATGAGGTGGGCCGCGGGCCCCTCGCAGGGCCGGTGGTGGCTGCCTGCGTTGCAATGCCGCCGGAGCCGCTGATCGAATTTGTCAACGATTCAAAAAAACTATCCGCAGCGAGGCGGGAAAAGCTCTGCCCGCTGATTAAAGCGCAGGCGCTCTGCTACGGCCTGGGCTGGGTGTATGAGGAGGAGATCGACAACCTCAACATCCTCAACGCGACGAAGAAGGCGTTTTGCCTCGCATATCAGGCGATGGAGACGCCCGTATCCGACGTGCTCGTGGATGCGGTGACGGGGCTCGATATCCCTGCCGTCCAGCACCCGATCATCCACGGGGACGCGCTTTCCTATCTAATTGCGGCGGCGTCCATTCTCGCCAAAGTCGAGCGGGATGCCTACATGGTGCAAATGCACGAAACATACCCGCAATACGGCTTTTTACGCAACAAGGGCTACGGCACAGCGGAGCACATCGCTGCGCTTCGTGAATATGGCCCCTGCCCGTTGCACAGGAGGAGCTTTATCAAAGGAATTGTGGAGGGCGCGTGATGGAGAAAAACAGGAAGGGGGCCGAGGGGGAGCGCCTTGCGTTGCGGTTTTTGCAGCGGGAAGGCTACCTTCTGCTCGAACAAAATTACCGCGCGCAGCGCTGCGAGATCGACCTCATCATGCAGGATGGCGAGACGACAGTGTTCGTTGAGGTGAAGGCGCGCTCGTCGCAAGCCTTCGGCCTCGGGCGCGAGGCGGTCACGAAGAAGAAGCAGCAAAACCTGCTGCGGGCAGCCACGGCTTACGCTGCCGACCATGGTTTGATGGAAATGAGCCTGCGCTTCGACGTCGCGGAGGTGACGCTCGGGACGGGGCGAGTGACGCATATCAAGAATGCATTTCAGGCATAATTGTTAATAAATCTGTCAGCAGGTGAGAAAAACGGTGAAATATGGTATCCTAGTATAGCTGACATTTTTGATTGCAGAGGCTGATATGAAGAAATGGCTATTCCTGGCGCTCGCGCTGTTGATCGCCTTCGCCGCCGTCCCGGTGCTTGCGGATGCGGAGCTGATCGCGAACGGCGGCTTTGACGAGGT
>CAYNDC010000219.1:0-2704 GCA_964396085.1 uncultured Clostridium sp.
ACAATGTTGCGCAGAAAACGGAAAAAACGGAACAAACGAAATCAAGACGATCGGCGTCATCGGCGGCATGGGCGTGCAGGCGACGATCGATCTATATGATAAAATCGTTGGGCACACCGACGCCGCGTGCGACGGCGAGCACATCCATGTGATCATCGATTCAAACCCCGCCATTCCCGATCGAACGGCGGCCATCCTCGGCCGGGGACCCAGCCCCGTGCCGGCGCTGACGGAATCGGCCAAAAGGCTGGAAAATGCGGGCGCGGACTTTCTCATCATGCCATGCAACACAGCGCATTATTATTATGATGACATCTGCGCGGCGACGAAGCTCCCCGTGCTGCATATGCTGCGTCTTTGCGTGCTCGAGCTTCAAAAAAGAGGGTTTTCAAAGGTCGCTTTGCTTGCGACCGACGGCACCGTGCAAAGCGGCATCTACGCGCGGCTGTTCGAGGAACACGGCGTTGCTTTTATATTGCCGGATGCGCAGGCGCAAAGGGCTGTGATGGATGTGATTCACCGGGGCGTGAAGGCTGGCCGGCGGGCGTATGATGTGTCGGCGCTGCGCGCAGAGCTCGAGGATATGCTGCAAGCGGGTGCGGAGGCGTTCGTGCTTGGCTGCACGGAGTTGCCCATCGCATTTGCGCGCTACGGGCTTGACTATCCTGTGATAGACCCGACCGATGTTCTGGCGAGGGCCGCCGTCGTCAAAGCCGGTTACCGCCTCGTATAAGGCATCGATACCCGGGAGGTAGCTGTGCAGCTGCCCGTAAGCTTATTTGGGAGGGTTCAATATGCAAACCGTCGGTTATGTTCTCTTAGGCCTTCTTGCGCTCGTCTTGCTGCTGCTTGCCGCCGCCGCACTCAACGCGGCGTGCATGCGCCGTTTGCGCGCACGGGGAACGCCTGCGATCTCTTGGACGAAGGCGGACGAGGTGCTCGATGCGCAGCGCCTTTCGCGCATGATCCGCGTGCCGACGATCTCCGCTGCGACGGGGGAAGATATGTCGCAATTCCATGCGCTCCAAGAGGTGATGCGCGAGCTGTTCCCGCATGTTTTTGCCGCATGCGCATTGACTCTGCTCGATGGGAGCATGCTGCTTCACTGGAAGGGGAAAGACAGCACGCGCAGCATTGTGCTCATGGGGCATCAGGATGTTGTGCCCGCGCGCGAGCCGGATTGGATCTATCCGCCGTTCGCCGGAGAAATCAGCCAAGGCAAGGTTTACGGCCGAGGCGCGGTGGATTGTAAATGTACGCTCATGGCGGAGCTGGCCGCGATGGAGGAGCTGATTGTTGAAGGCTTCGTGCCTGCGTGTGACGTATACCTTGCCTCCTCCGCCAACGAGGAGATCTCAGGCGGCGGGGCGACGGCGACGGTCGCGCATCTCGAGGCACAAGGCGTTGCTCCGGAGATTGTGCTCGACGAGGGCGGCGTGATCTCCACCAATTTCTTCCCCGGCCTCCAAGGCGAGTGCGCGGTCATCGGCGTCACGGAGAAGGGCTTCCTCAACGTCAAAATCACAGCGAGGAGCGCCGGCGGCCATTCCTCCACACCGCCGCGCAACAGCCCGATCGCGCGGCTTGCGGCGTTTGTCTGCGAGATGGAGCGCGTGCGTCCCTTCAAAAAGCGCTATTCGCCCACGGTGCTTGGCATGTTCAAAGCCATATCGCCTGCGCTAACGTTTCCCATGCGGCTGCTCTTTGGCAATCTGTGGCTCTTCGGGCCGCTGCTCAAGTTCGTTTTGCCTCTGGCAAGTCCCTTTGGCGAGGCGATGCTTGCGACTACCTTCTGCTTTACGATGTGCGAGGGGTCGGCCGCACCCAACGTCATCCCGCCGGAAGCGTATGTTCTTTGCAATTTGCGCTGCATATCCCATGAGAACCTCGATGCGACCGTCTCCCTGATCACCGAGCGGGCGAAGAAATACGACCTCAACGTCACCGTGATGGAGGGGCGCGACTCCTCAAAGCTGGCCGCACTCGATGGTGCAGCGTACCAATACCTAGAAGAATGCATTCATGCGTGCGTTCCCGGCGTTACCGTAACGCCCTATATGCTCATGGGCGGCACTGATTGCCGCGAATACGAGCGCATCAGCCCCGCCTGTTTGCGCTTCACGCCCGTAAGCGTGAGCCAGGCGCAGATCGCCAGCACGCACAGCGTTAACGAGAATGTGGATGCCGAGGCGCTAGCCAAGGCGCACAAGTTCTACCGCTATTTTGTAGAGAATTACCGATGATTGATTGGATTGCGCTCAATGCGAATATGGCAAAGCCGTCCGAAGAAGCCATGCGCGCCGCGCGCGCGCGATGGAGCGGCATCGCCAAGCCTTTAGACGGGCTGGGTCTTTTGGAGGAGGCAATCGTGCGGATCGCCGGCATCGAAAGGAGCGCGCGGGTGGAGATCTCCCCCCGGGCAGTGCTCGTGATGTGCGCGGACAATGGCATCGTCTGCGAGGGCGTCACGCAAACGGGGCAGGAGGTGACGGCAGTCGTTACCGAGAACATCGCCCGTGGGGATGCATGCGTGTGCCGCATGGCGCGCGTAGGCCGCGCGGACGTGTTCCCTGTGGATGTGGGCGTGGCGCGCCCGGTGGAGATCCCGGCGTTCGGACAACGCAACATTCTGCGCGGCACGGCGAACATGTGCGAGGGCCCCGCCATGACGCGGCAGGAGGCGCTCGACGCGCTTGCGCTTGGC
>CAYNDC010000220.1:0-2698 GCA_964396085.1 uncultured Clostridium sp.
TCTAAGAAATTTTGATTACATTTTTCAACAAACGCATGCCCGCGTTTGAATCCTGCATTTTGCCACGACCATCATACAACGAATCCGTTGTTTTCGCAACGATATCGCGCACAACATTCTTGTTTTCGCTCTATGGAGCGCCGCTCCATAACGCGGGGTTATGGCGCGCCTTATTTGAGGTTTTCCGGGTTAAGCCCCTTGAGCTCGTCCAGCACGAACAGGCCGTCCTTCCTCACGAGCACGCCGTCGAAATACATCTCGCCCCCGCCGCAGTTGGGCGTTTGGATACACACGAGATCCCAGTGGATCTTTGATTTGTTGCCGTTGTTGCACTCGTCGTAGCACGCGCCGGGCGTGAAATGGAAGGAGCCGGCGATCTTTTCATCGAAGAGCGTATCCTTCATGGGCGCGGTGATGTACGGATTGACGCCGATGGCAAACTCGCCCACAGCCTTGGCGCCCTCATCGCGCTCGAATATGGCCCTGACGCGCGCCGTGTCGTTGGCGGTGGCATCCACGAGGCGGCCGTTCTCGTAAACGAGGCGGATGTTCTCATAGGTAAACCCTTCAAAGAGCGCCGGCGTGTTGAAGGTGATGTGTCCGTTGATGCTGCCCATGACGGGTGCAGAAAACACCTCGCCGTCAGGAATGTTCACTTCCCCTGCGCATTTGATGGCGGGCAGACCCTTGATGGAAAAGACGAGGTCCGTGCCGGGGCCGGTGATATGCACTTCATCCGTGCGCTCCATCAAGGCCACAAGCGGATCCATCGCGCGGTCCATCTTGGAATAGTCCAGGCAGCAAACGTCGAAATAGTAATCCTCGAACGCTTCGGTGCTCATGTTCGCCGCCTGCGCCATCGAGGGGGAGGGATAGCGCAACACGCACCACTTGGTATGGGGCACGCGGATTTTGCCGTGGACCGCCTCGCCGTAGAGGCCGCCGCGCAGCGCGCTCTTTTCCTGCGGGACATCGGCGCTCTCCGCCGTGTTGTAGCTGCCGCGCACGCCGATGTAAGATTGCATGTTTTCCATCAGCAGCGCATCCACCTTCGCATCGAGCGCGAGCTGTGCCTCCGCCGCGCCCATGGCCAGCGCGCGGTTCACGCCGGAGTCGCGCAGCCAAACGTGCGGGTAGCCGCCCGCGGCATAGGTTTCGGCAACGAGCTCGCGCACCAGCTCATAGCAGCCGTCGTAAGCTTCAATGAGCACATGCTCGCCGGCCTTGACCTTGCAGGAAAAGCCCACGAGGTTTTTTGCAAGTTGTTTTACCCTGGAATCGACCATTGTTTTACTCCTTTATGTTGAGTTTTTCAGCCACGACGTAGAGGGGCCTACCCCGCACCTCGTCGTAGATCCGGTTGAGATAAGCGCCCTGCACGCCCAGCGCAGCGAGCGTTAAGCCGTTGAGCAGCACGAGGCCGCACACAGCCCACAGCCAAGGCGCGACGCCCACCGTAGCCGCGAGGACGATGAGGGCCACAAGGCCCAAGCCCGAGAGCGCCAGCGCCGCCCCGCCCGCGTAACCCGCGAGCGCCAGCGGCTTGTAGGAGAAGCCGAGGATGCCGTCGAACGCCAGCCGGAGCATTTTTTTGAGCGTGTATTTGGTTGAGCCCGCAACGCGCTCGTGGCGCACATATTCGACCGGCACCGCGTGAAAGCCCATCCATCCGCTCATGCCGCGCAAGAAGCGGTTGTGCTCGCGCATGCGAAGGAACAGATCCGCGACCTTGCGGTCCAGCAGGCGAAAATCCCCCGTGTCAAGCGGAATGGGATATGCGCTCATCGAATTGAGCAGCCTGTAGTAGCAGTATGCTGTGAACTTCTTGAGCGCCGTTTCTCCCTCGCGCCGCAAGCGCTTGCCATAGGCGATATCCGCCCCCTCTTCCCAGGCGCGAACCAGCTCGGCGATGACCTCCGGCGGATCCTGTAAATCCGCGTCGATGATGATGAGTGCATCCCCCGCCGCCGCATCCATGCCGGCGGTTACAGCGAGCTGATGGCCGAAGTTGCGCGAGAAGGAGATCACGCGCACCTCGCCATGCGCGGCGGCGATGGTGCGAAGCTCCCGCATGGTTCCATCCCGGCTGCCGTCGTTGATATAGATGATCTCAAATGCGTAGGGAAGCGCGCACATGGCGGCATACATGCGTTCGAACGAGGCACCGATTGCCTCCTGTTCGTTGAACACCGGAACAATCAGCGAAAGCGTTTTTGCCATTTCACCCACCCTTTTCCTTTTTGATCGACACTGCCCCCATTATACCCATCCCAGCGCGTTTCTACAATAAGAAGCGGGAAATATCCCCGCGCGTATTGGATTCACGGAATAAATCGAGTATAATGTAAAAAGCAATACTAAATGCTTAAGGAGATTAAATCCATGCCACTTGTAACGAGTAAGGATATGTTCCAAAAGGCTTATGCGGGCGGTTACGCCATCGGCGCGTTCAACGTAAACAACATGGAGATCATTCAGGGCATCACCGAGGCCGCCAAAGAGCTCAGCGCACCGCTGATCCTGCAGGTCAGTTCCGGCGCGCGAAAATACGCCAACCACACCTACCTCATGAAGCTCGTCGAGGCGGCCGTGATCGAAACGGGCCTGCCCATCTGCCTGCACCTCGACCACGGGGATACCTTCGAGCTGTGCAAGAGCTGCGTGGACGGCGGCTTCACGAGCGTGATGATCGACGGCA
>CAYNDC010000221.1:0-2676 GCA_964396085.1 uncultured Clostridium sp.
GTGCAGCAGGCCCAAAAAGCCGCAGCGGAAGCCGAAACCCAGCGCTTGCGAGGTCTCCTGCTCATAGGTGAGCGATGCATCGTTAAGCTCGAGCTTCTCAAGGGCTTCCTTGAGGTTTTCATAATCCCCGCCGTCCGCGGGATAAATGCCGCAAAAGACCATCGGATTGACGTGCTTATAACCGGGCAGAGGTTCCGTTGCGGGACGCGCAACATCCGTAAACGTGTCGCCGACCTTGGTTTCTGAAACGGTTTTGATGGATGCAGCAACGTAGCCCACCTCGCCTGCGCAGAGGGAGTCCGTGGGCTTTAGCTGCGGCGTAAACACGCCGACCTCCGTCACGTCAAACTCCGTCCCGTTGGCCATCGAGCGGATGCGCGTTCCCGCGCGCACGGTTCCTTCCTTCACGCGTACGTAGCAGAGCACACCCCGATAATTATCGTAAATGCTATCGAAGATTAACGCGCGCAAAGGCGCGTCAGTCTCCCCGCCGGGCGGCGGTATCATCTCGACGACCTTGGCAAACACCTGATCGATGTTGGTGCCGAGTTTTGCCGAAATAAGCGGAGCATCCTCGGCCGGAAGGCCGATTACGTCCTCGATCTCGCGCACGGTCCGTTCGGCGTCCGCGCTGGGCAGATCGATTTTATTGATGACGGGCACTATCTCCAGGGAGTTCTCAAGCGCGAGGTAGACGTTGGCAAGCGTCTGCGCCTCGATGCCCTGAGTCGCGTCCACCACAAGCACCGCGCCCTCGCAGGCGGCGAGACTCCTGGAGACCTCATAGGTGAAGTCGACGTGGCCGGGCGTGTCGATGAGATTGAACATATAGCGCTTGCCGTCCGTATAGGTATAGAACATGCGAACCGGGGAGGATTTAATGGTGATGCCCCTCTCGCGCTCGATGTCCATCGTATCGAGAAGCTGCGCTTCCATGTCGCGGCGCGCGACGGTATCGGTCAACTCGATCATGCGATCCGCCAACGTGGATTTTCCGTGATCGATATGCGCGATAATGCAAAAATTCCTGATTAAGTTGCGCTCGTATGCCATTGGCCGCCTCCGGTAATAATCTCGTAAAATCATACTTGAAGAAAGCCCAATTTGCAAGTGCGGGCGATTTGTGATAGATTTTGCATAGTATTTCACCGAATGGGAGGCGTTTTTATGTTCTCAAACGATTTTGAAACCCTCAAAAACCGTCTGGAGCGTCGCAGGTTCATCGTACACGCTGCGAAGGACGCCGCCGAGGCGCTGGAGGTCGGCCTCTCGCTCATCGGGTCGGGTTCTGTGGGCATCGGCGGCTCCGTCACGCTGGTCAAACTAGGCCTCTACGAGGCGCTCATAGAGCGCGGCAACGTCGTCTACTCGCACACGCAGGCGCCGACCGAGGAAAAGGACGCCGTGCGTCAAAAGGCATCTACGGCCACGTGGTACGCAGCCTCAACGAACGCCATCACCGAGGGGGGCGTGCTCGTCAACATCGACGGTGCGGGCAATCGCGTCTCTTCAATGATTATGGGACCTGAGAATGTCGTGCTCTTCATCGGCAAAAACAAGCTCGTGCCGGATGTAAGCTCCGGCATTGAGCGCATCAAGAAAGTCACCTGCCCTCTCAACGCGCGCAGGCTTCACCTGACTACGCTGCCCTGTGGCCGCACCGGCAAGTGCACGGATTGTGAAAGCGCCGAATGCATGTGCAACGTCACGACGATCATCGAGCGCGTGCCGCGGCTAATCAAGAGTTTCCACCTCATCCTCATCGACGAGGAGATCGGCTGGTAATGTTTTACGCCTATTTGCTTCGCTGTGCGGACGGGACGATCTACTCCGGCTATGCGGCGGATCTCGAGCAGCGGCTAAACTCGCACAACAAAGGCCGCGGCGCGAAATACACGCGCGCGCGGCTTCCCGTTGTGCTCGTTCACAGTGAGGCATTCGCTTCAAAATCCGAAGCCATGCGGCGCGAGAACGCCTTCAAGCGCATGACGCGCGCGCAAAAGCTCGCGCTATGCGCTTTGACTACGGAACCTTGTCAGTGAGCATCGGCGCCCGCGTATGATTCTGCCCCGCAGCCCTGCGCGCGGATTGGTGCGGGGCTCCCAGGCGCTTATGCACAAGCAAAAGGCGGCCATGAGGCCACCCATTGCGTTCCCCTGCGTGGTTTCCGACTCCTTAGTTGCAGCCGCAGCCGCACCCGCAGTTGTTGTTGCAGTTGTTGTTGCAACCGGTTCCGCAGCCCGAATCGTTGCAGAAGCAGTTGCTCAATCCGCTGATGAGCAGGAGCGGTACGATGATCGAGCACAGGTCGAAGTTGCAGTTGTTGTCGCAACCGGATCCACAGCCGGATCCGCAACCGATGCCGTTGCCGTTGCCGCAGATCATTAGAAGAATGATGATCCACCACCAACTGTTGCCGCAATTGTTGCCACAATTGTTGCCAAAAGAGAACATTGTTTTTCCTCCTTTTTATGCCCAGGGCATTGCTACGATATATTACTCAGGCGGCGAAATATTTGTGACTTGTTCCCGGATGTGATAGGTGATATTATATTGTAGCTCGAATTTCATGCAGGAGGAAATGAACATGACCCGTTTTTCGATGGATAAAATCGTCGCGCTGTGCAAAAACCGCGGCTTCATCTTCGCCGGCAGCGAAATATACGGCGGCCTCGC
>CAYNDC010000222.1:0-2667 GCA_964396085.1 uncultured Clostridium sp.
TTCTTCGAAAAATACTTCGGCGGCACGCTCATTTGTGAGCGCCGGGAAGACCCGCTTGACGAACAGCTCACAACGCTCGTCGCATCCCTTCGCGATCAATACGAAAAGCACATGGACTCTTTTGGTACGCAGGCTGCGCTCGAGGAGATTTTCCGCGTCATTTCGCGCGCCAACAAGTACATCGACGAAACCGCGCCCTGGGTGCTTGCGCGGGATCAGGCGAACCTGCCGCGTTTGGCCAGCGTGTTGTACAACCTGCTCGAAACGCTGCGCGTAACGCTCTGCCTGCTCGTGCCCTTCATGCCCGACGCCTGCGAGAAGGCTTTCGCGCAAATCGGCGCGACGCCCGCCATGATCGGCTGGGATCAAGCGGGGGAGTGGGGCGTCATGCCCGCAAACGCAACGGTCGCACGCGGCGAGGCGCTTTTCCCGCGCATCGATATGCAAAAGGAGCTTGCCGCGCTTGAGGCGCTTCGTCCCGCGCAGCCAGCTCAAATAGCAATAAACGCCGCGCCTGCCAAAGCGGCGTCCCCCGAACCGACCGCGCAGGAGGAATACATCTCCTTCGACGAGTTCGAGAAGGTCAAGCTGCGCGTGGCGGTCGTGAAGAACTGCGAATTCGTGCCCAAGAGCGACAAGCTCCTGAAGTTCACCCTCGATACGGGGGACGGCGTGGAGCGCGTGATCCTCTCGGGCATCCGCCAAACGTATCCCGAGCCGGAGAAGCTCATCGGCCGCCGCCTGATCGCCTGCGTCAACCTCAAGCCGCGCAAAATGTGCGGGATGGAAAGCCAGGGGATGCTGCTCAGCGCCGTCCTCGAGGAGGAAGGCGGGGAGCTTCTTCGTTTGCTCACGACCGAACAGATCATGCCCGGGGGCAGCGAAGTTTGCTAATGGAGCTGATTCCGCTCAAAAACGGAAAGCTCCTTACGATTCGCGAGGCGGAGCCGGATGACGCCGCGGCGCTTCTCGCGTTTTCCAAAATCATCGGCGCACAGACGCCCTTTCTCGCCAGCGACGAAACCGGCTGGCAAAAGAGCCTGCAGGAGGAGCGCGAAAGCCTCGCGGCCTCCCTCCTGTCGCCCCGGCGGGGAATGTTCCTCGCCCTTATCGAGGGGGAGATCGCGGGCATCTTTTCGGTGTATCCGGTGGATAACCGGCCGCGCACCCGGCAAAACGCCAGCTTTGGCATCGCGCTGCGAGAAAGCTGCTGGGGGCTGGGCCTTGGCCCCATCGCGATGGCGCTCGCCATCGATTGGGCGCGGGAGTGGGGCTACCACAAGCTATGCCTGGAGGCGCATGCCGAAAATGCGCGCGCGCTCAAGCTGTACCGCCGCTTCGGCTTTGAGGAGTGCGGCAGGTACAAGGAGCATATGCTCGTCGCCGGGCAATACTATGACCAAATCCTCATGGAGCTGATGCTGTGAACTACTTTGACACCCACGCGCATTTGTGCGATGAACGCTTTGATCCCGACCGCGAGGCGCTCCTCGCGGCTTTGCCCGAGCGGGGCCTCGCGCTGTGCATCAACGTCGCCTGCGAAGCGGACGAGTTTGAAAGTAGCGCCGCGCTCACCCGTGCGTATCCCTTCCTCTACGGCGCATACGGCATCCACCCGCACGTCGCTTCCAACCCCGGCGAAAACTGGGAGGGGGCGCTTCGCGCTGCCCTTCAAGATCAAAAGGCCGTGGCGCTGGGCGAAATCGGCCTCGATTACCATTACGATTTTTCCGAGCGCGCCGATCAAAAAGCGCTCTTTATCCGCCAGATTGAGCTTGCGCGCGAGCTTCATTTCCCCGTGCAGCTCCACATCCGCGAGGCCTTTGGGGATTGCCTGGATATTTTGCACGCACATCGGGACGGCCTTCGCGGGGAGATGCACTGCTACTCCGGTTCCGTGGAAACCGCGCGCGCGTGTTTGGACCTTGGCCTTTACATCGCTTTGGGCGGCGCTGTCACATTCGATAACGCCCGCCGCCTGCTCGACGTTGCCGCCTACATTCCCGATGACCGCCTGCTGGTGGAAACCGATTGCCCCTACCTCACGCCCGTGCCGCTGCGCGGGCGCCGCAACGATCCCTCGAACATCCCGCACATCCTCAGGCGCCTTGCCGGGCTGCGCGGGCAGAGCGTGGAGCATGTTGCCCAAATCACGTTTGAGAACGGACAGCGGCTCTTTGGAATCCCTTCGTTTGGGGGTTGAAAAACACTTGGCCGCTTAGGGGCTCATGTGCTGAGCGCAATCTTTTAGGCGGAGCCCTCAATGCCGCCCTAGTCGCAAACAAGGCCCCCGCGTCAGCGGGGGCCTTGCTATTTGTGCGCTTATTCCTCGGCGTTCCCGGCGGGAAGGTCGGCTTCCTCTGCGGCGCCCTCCTCGTGCGGCAGCAGAGCGACGCTCACTACGCGGCTCTCGTCATCCACGCGCATGAGGCGTACACCCTGGGTGTTGCGCGAGATGATGTTGATCTGCTCCACCGGCACGCGGATCACCGTGCCGTCGTCGCGAATCATCAGTACGTCCTCGTCGCCGCGGCAGATCTTCATGCAGGCGAGCGGCCCGGTCTTATCGGTGATCGCCGTGGCGATGACGCCCTTGCCGCCGCGGTTTTGCAGGGGATACTGCTCCTCGGGGGTGCGCTTGCCCATGCCCCCCTCGGTGATGGAGAG
>CAYNDC010000223.1:0-2662 GCA_964396085.1 uncultured Clostridium sp.
CGTCGTAGACGTGATCCGCGGGCGCGCCCTCCTTGCCGAGCACCGTGATGTGGTGGTACGCGCCGTACATCGCCGGGCGCATCAGGTTGGCCGCCGTAGCATCCACGCCGATGAATCGCTTGTAAGTGTTCTTCTCATGGATAGCCCGCGTGACAAGATAGCCCACAGGCCCCGTCACATAGCGGCCCAGCTCCGTAAACACCGCAGGGCGCATCGAGGTGTTGCCGAACACCTCGTAATAAACCTCGCGCACCTTCGCGCCGACGAAGGTGATATCCGTCTCCCTCTCCTCAGGCCGGTATGGGATGCCGATGCCGCCCGAGAGGTTGACAAAGGCTATCTCAACCCCCACCTCCTCATGCAGCTCACGCGCAATCGTAAACAGAAGCCGCGCGAGCGTTGGATAGTAGAGATTATCCGTGTTGCAGGAGGAGAGGAACGCGTGCACGCCGAAGCGCTTTGCGCCCATCGCCTTGAGTTTATGAAAGCCTTCGGTCAACTGCGCGCGCGTGAAGCCGAACTTCGCTTCGGCCGGGTTGCCCATGATCTGCGTGCCAATGCGGAATTCTCCCCCCGGATTGAAGCGGCAGCTGATGGTTTCCGGAATGCCCCCGTGCGCTGCGAGGAAGTCGATGTGGGAAATATCGTCGAGATTGATGATCGCGCCCAGTCTGCGCGCGTATTCGAACTCTTCGGCAGGCGTGTCGTTGGAGGAAAACATGATCTCCTCCCCCGTGATGCCCAATGCCTCGGCTAGCATCAGCTCCGCATAGCTCGCGCAATCGAGACCGCAGCCCTCCTGGCGAAGGATCTCCAACAGCGCCGGATTCGGGCAGGCCTTGACGGCATAATGCTCGTGGAACCCGCGGTTCCAGTCAAACGCAGCGCGCAGCGCACGCACGCGCAAGCGCAGAGCCGTCTCGTCATACAGATAAAAGGGCGTGGGGTAAGTCTTCGCGATCTGTTCGATTTGTTCCCGGTCAAAGGGCAACGGCTTGTCGATTGTGTTCATGCGTTGCATAGACGCTCCTCTTCCAATAGCGTTTTCAAGCTTTCCCTGGTGTGGCCCGCGCGGCCTACAGTACGCGCGGCATGGAGCATGGAATTGATGACCCCCTCGCTCACGCACTCGATGACGGCGCGGAATACGACATCCATATCCTCCTCGAAAAGCTGCGAAATCATTAACGGCGCGTTCGTTGGCGCATGCGGCAGTTGGTTGGCAGTGGTAAAGGCGAGGGCGATCTCCCCGCTGCCGTTGCCCGAAATGGCGCCTGTGCGCGCGAGGCCGGATTGCGCGCGCCGTGCGGCGCGCAGCAACTGGCGGGAGGAAAGCGGTGCGTTTGTGGCGAGCACGATGATGACGCTGCCCTTATCCGGCTCCGCAGCGGCGCGCGTTCTGCGGAAAAACCTCTCCCCTACCGCGTCGCCCGCAATCGTCAAATCCCTGAGCGTGCCGAAATTTGTGAGCACGAATGCGCCCAGCACATACCGCTTGCCGTAAAGGTCGAAAACGCGGGATGCGCTGCCGATGCCGCCCTTGAGCGAAAAGCAACTCATGCCCGCTCCCGCCCCCACATCCCCCTGCAGGAACGTTTCCCCCGCACTCTCAATCGCCGCAAGCGCATGCTCCTCTTTTATGTGGAAGCCGCGTATGTCGTTGAGATAGCCGTCGTTGCACTCGAACACCACCGGGTTCACCGTGCCCGCGGCAAGGCCGATTTCCGCATTTCCTGCAACCATATAGCGCGCGAGCGCATCGTAAACCGCGCCCACGCTGAGCGTGTTGGTAAACAGCAGCGGCGTTTCGATCGTGCCCAACTCCGCCACCTGCACGAGGCCCGTGCTTTTGCCAAAGCCGTTGATCACATGGGCAGCAGCGAGGCACTTGTTTTGAAACACATCCCCACCGTGCGGAATGATGGCCGAAACGCCCGTGTGCACATCCCCTTCATGGATTGTAAAATGGCCGACCCTCACGCCCGGTACGTCGGTTATCAGGTTCAGCCTTCCCTTTTCCATATTACCGAAGGTGAACCCGCCGTTGTCGCCTATCCCCATACGGAGCCCTCCTATGCCATTTCCAGTTTCGTCCGTTGACGCAACCCCATGAAAGAGTGTCGCTCCCAAGCGCAATCCGTTGTAAATTTGAATATATTGTATCTCTTTTCAGCCCCGCAAACAAGGGGGCAACGCGCGCAAGGCGCTTGGGCTTCGCCCCGATTCAACGCAGTACGCAGTCCGCACGAGGCATCGTCAAGGGTTAATAAGCGGATTTCTCCGCTCATATAATCCGGCATGAACCAAAACCGTAGAGTTTCTTTCCCCGTGCGTGAAACAGCGCTCAAAACCGCCGCAGCCACTCTGTGCGTGCTCGCGACGTTACTTTCACTTATCCAGGACATGGGAAACTCCTCCTTGTCAGCGGCGGCGCTCGTGAACGACGGAAGTCCGATGATTGCGCTCACTTTCGTCGATGGCCCTTACTCCGGCACGACCTGCGATATTCTCGACATTCTCGAGGAGTACGGCGTCCCGGCCACCTTCTTCGTTCTGGGCAGCCGCATTCATGGGCGAGAGGATCTTTTACGCCGGATGGAAGCGCTCGGCTGCGAGGTGGGAAACCACACCTGGTCCCATGCGGATCTGACGCGCCTTTCCA
>CAYNDC010000224.1:0-2629 GCA_964396085.1 uncultured Clostridium sp.
AGCACCATGACCGGCGCGGGCGTGATCTTCGGCGTGACAGGCGGCGTGACGGAGGCGGTTTTGCGCCGGCTCGTCAACGACAAATCCGCAACCTCGTTGCAGGCGCTCTCCTTCACGGGCGTGCGCGGCGTCGAGGGCGTGAAGGAAGTTACCCTTGAGGCGCTCGGGCGCACGCTCAAAATCGCAGTCGTGAGCGGCCTTGGCAACGCTGCGGCGCTGATCGATCGCATCCGCTCGGGCGAGCACTACGACTTTGTGGAGGTCATGGCCTGCCCCGGCGGCTGCGTGAGCGGTGCGGGACAGCCCGCGGCCATGCGCGCCGAGCGCGAGGCGCGCGGCAAGCAGCTCTACAGCGCCGACAAGCTCTCAAGCATCAAGCGCTCTGAGGAAAACCCGTTGATGGCTTCCCTCTACAGCGGCCTGCTGCGCGGGCGCGTGCACGAGCTGCTTCACGTCGAGTATGCAAAGGAGCCCGCACATGATTGAGCTAAACGTATGCATCGGCACCTCGTGCCACCTAAAGGGCTCCTATAATGTGCTGCAAACCTTCCTCTCTCTTATCGAGGAGTATCGCTTGCATGATCAAGTGGAGCTTAAGAGCACCTTCTGCCTCAAGCAATGCGCGTACGCCGGCATCGGCGTGGTGTTGCAGGGCGAAGCCTACCGCGTAATGCCGGACGAGGCCTCGACGTTCTTCCGCAGGAGCGTGCTGCCGCTCGTGCAAGCGAAGTAAGGCGGGGACGGGGATGCACGGGGTCTGCGCCCCATGCTGCGCCCGAAATCGTTTTCGCCATCCCCCAACGTCAGCATGCCGGAGGGGCGTTCCCTTTGGTGCGATGCCGGGGGAATCCCCAAAATAAAACGCCGTTTCTCCTCCAAGGCGCCGCTCGCAAGACCGGCGCCTTGTGCGTTGGGGACTTCCCGCTTGCCTTGCGGCATGCGCTTCCCTATAATGGCAAAGGGGGGATAGGAGGAACGCAGATGCGGCAAAGCGGACGGCTTCGCACGATCGCGTGCGGCGAGGGGGAGCTCACATACGAACTCACGCGCAAACAGGTAAAAAACGTCAACCTCCGGGTGCGTGAGGATGGCGTGGTGTGCGTATCCGCCAACCCGCGCGTGCCGCTCGCATGGATTGACGCGTTCGTCAGCAGCAAAGCGGACTTCATCGCCCGCGCGCGGGAGAGGATAGCCCTGGCGCAAAGCCGCGCGCCGCAAGCCCTACGCTACGAAAACGGGGCGCGCCTGGCCTTGCTCGGACGAACCTTCACGATCGTGATCATGGAGGCGCGGGAGGAATCCCTCTGCCAAGAAGGCGACCTGCTTCACCTCCGAGTTAGGGACGCGGGGGACGCTTCGCACATTCGCTCGCTCCTGGAGCGGTATCTTGCCGATCTTACGCGGACGGTCTTCGAGGCTGCGCTCGCGCGCTATTGCCCGCTTCTGGCGGCATACGATGTGCGCATGCCCGCGCTTCGCATCCGCACGATGAAATCCCGCTGGGGATCCTGCCTGCCGCAAAAGGGCATCGTCACGCTCAACGCGCGCCTCATATCGCACCCGCTCGCGTGCATCGAATACGTCGCCGCGCATGAGCTTTGCCACCTCGTGCAGCCGGATCATTCCGCGCGTTTCTATGCGCTGCTGTCCTCTATCATGCCGGATTGGAAATGCCGGAAAGCGCTGCTGACGAGCCACAACGGGAACCCGCAAGAGAGCAACTCCGTTTTATCGGCATCAAACTCGCGGGAGGAATCGCCATGAAACGAACCATCGCTTTTGTTATCTTAGCCGCCGCGCTCTGCCTTGCCCTTGTCGGGTGCAAGCGGGAAAAACCTATCGTGTTCACCGCCGTCGTCGAGGAGGTGACTGAGAATGTGATCCTCGTGCGCACGGCCGACGACGTGGGGTTCGACCTCGCCTCCGTCAGTTTCGACACAGAAATGGAGGATCCCGGCTTCGCTTTTGCCATCGGGCAGACGCTGAAGCTCACCATTTTTCCCGAAGTCCGGGAAAGCTATCCCGTTCAGGTGACGGCCATTGCCGTCGAACTCGTCTACGATTCCGGCGCGCCCATCCCTGCCGACCTGGGTTGAAGCGCACAATCCACGAAGAACAGACCCCCGCTTGTTTGAAGCGAGGGTCTGTTGTTTATTTGGCTCTTTACAATTTTCGCTTGGCTTAGTACATGCCGCCCATTCCGCCTGCGCCGGGCGCGGGTGCCGCGGGCTCGGGCGCGGGGATATCGCACACGAGGCTCTCGGTGGTGAGAACCATCGCCGCGATGGAGGCCGCGTTCTGCAGAGCGCTGCGCGAAACCTTGGTGGGGTCGATGATGCCCTTCTCAGGCATCATGCCGTATTCGTCGGCCCTGGCGTCGTAGCCGTAACCGGGTTTGCCGGAGCGCTTGATGTTCTCCACCACCACGCTGCCCTCAACGCCGGCGTTGACCGCGATCTGGCGCACGGGCTCCTCAAGCGCGCGCACGATGATATTGACGCCCGTGCGGGTGTCGCCCGTTTGCCGCTCGGCAAGCTTCTTCACGCCGTCGATGACGTTGATGAACGCCACGCCGCCGCCCGGGACGATGCCCTCCTCGACGGCCGCGCGGGTCGCGTTGAGCGCGTCC
>CAYNDC010000225.1:0-2628 GCA_964396085.1 uncultured Clostridium sp.
GTTTATCTGGATAACGAGGGATATGAGCACCTCTCGGCGATGGACGGCGAGGAGGCGCTTGCCAAATGGAGCGCACACAAACCGGACCTGATTTTGCTTGACATCATGATGCCGAAAAAATCCGGCATCGATGTGTGCCGTGCGATTCGCGCCGAGAGCCGCGTGCCCATCATCATGCTCACCGCCCGGGGGGAGGAAATCGACCGCATCCTGGGTCTGGAGCTGGGCGCGGATGATTACATCGTTAAGCCCTTTAGCGCGCGCGAGGTGGTCGCGCGCATCCGGGCGGTTCTCAGGCGTTATAACGCCGCGCGAGAACAGCCGGAGAAGGTCATCCGCTTCGATGAGCTGGAGATCAACATCAACAACTACGACGTGCTTGTGAAGGGCGAAAAAATACCATTTACCCCCAAGGAGGTGGAGATCTTCCAACTGCTCGCCTCCCACCCCGGTCGCGTGTTCGAGCGGGAGCAGATCCTCTCGCAGGTATGGGGCTACAACGACTTTTTCGGCGACACGCGGGCGGTCGATACGCAGATCAAGCGCATCCGCCAAAAGCTGCCGCAGGAGGGCGTGGCTTGGTCGATCAAGACCGTATACGGCATCGGTTATAAATTCGAGGCGGGTAATTGATGAACTCCCTTTTAAAGAAAACCCTGACGATGATCCTCGTGAGCGTCGTGCTCAGCGCCGTGATCACGGTGCTCGTTTTCCATGTGACAGGCACGCGCGCCTATGCCCGGATTAAGCTTGACGAGCTGCAGCCTCGCGCGGCCTTTCTGGCCGACCGGACCGGCCTGTACATGCAGGGTTTCGTGAACCGGGAGGAGTACGCGGCGATGATCGACTCGGACCGCCGCGTGTGGGATGCGCAGGTGTATGTCTATAATGCGGACGGTCTGCTTATCATCCACTCGATGGGAGGAAACACCGAGCGCGACATGCAGCTTGCCCAGCGCCAACTCGCGCAGGTGCTCGACGGGGAAACCATAGGCGCGTTTACGATGCAAAACGGCTCGGGCGCCATCGCCGGAGCTCCAATTACGAGCGTGTACGGCAACATCATCGGTGCCGTTTTTTTGGTAAAACCCTTGCAGGAACTCAACGCAACGCTTGCAAGCCTCATTTGGGCGCTCGTGATTGCGATGCTGCTTTCGATGGTCATCATGATTCTGCCTTCATATTTTACCTCGCTCAGGCTGACAGGCCCGCTCAAAACCATGAACGAGGCCGCGCTTGCCATGGCAAAGGGGAACTTCTCCATCCGCGCACATGAGAAAGGGAAGGATGAGGTGGCGCAGCTTGGCCGCTCGCTCAACGATCTCTCCGGGACGCTCTCATCAACCATCGGGGCGCTTACCTTTGAACGCAACCGGCTCAAAAGCGTGCTCGACGGCCTGGGCGAGGGCGTCATCGCCGTCAACAGCTATGGGGAGCTCACGCAGTTCAACCCCGCGGCGCAGGCGCTGCTAAGCGCGGGGGAACAACTGGAGCAGAGCCCTCTCTACCGCGAGCTCGTACCCGAAATCCAAAAGGTGCTTTCGGGCGTCATGGAGCAAGCGTCCGCTGAGCGCGTGCAGGGCGCGCTAACCCTGCGCTTCACCATTGGCGCCTTGCGCGGGCAAACCGGTGCCGTCGGGGGCGCGCTGATCCTCGTGCAGGATGTTACCGAAGCCGTTCGCCTCGAGCGGACGCGCCGCGATTATGTGGCAAACGTCTCGCATGAGCTGCGCACGCCGCTCGCCTCCATCCGCAGCCTTTCGGACGCGCTGGCCGACGGGCTCGTCAAGAAGCGCGAGGACGAGCTTCGCTATTACGCCTATATCCAGCGGGAGAGCATTCGCCTTTCGCGCCTGATCGACGACTTACTGGAGCTTTCGCGCTTGCAATCTGGCGCGGTGGCACTGAGCAAGCAACGCATGGATGTGGGCGAGCTGCTCGAGGATGTGGTTGGTCGCTATGAAACCATCGCGGCGGATAAGGGTTTGGAAATGGAGCTTATCCTGCCGGCTGAGATGCCGCTTTCCTATGGCAATCCCGACAGAACCGAGCAGGTGCTCATCGCTTTGCTGGACAACGCCATCAAGCACAATGAAGGCGGGGGTGAGATCCTCATTCGCGCCCAGGCGCGCGAGGGGCGCATCATCGTCTCGGTTGAAAACGGCGGGGCGATCGACGAGGCGGATATCGAGCATGTCTTTGAGCGCTTCTATAAGGCCGATCACGCGCATTCGGGTGAGGGTACGGGGTTGGGGCTTTCCATTTCTAAGGAAATTATGGATCTGCTGGGCGAGCGGATTTGGGCTGAAAGCGGATTGGGCCGCGTGCGGCTCTCCTTCACGTTACAAGAATATGACCACAGCATGAAAAATGACTTTAAACCCGATCAAAAATGCTAGATTCTATTCAACCATGGGAAAGAACATGATATACTAAGTGTGTATGTGAGCAATAATCAGTTTGGAGGATATGCCAGCATGAGCGCCGTCAAGATCCTTGTTGCGGATGATGACCCGAATGTGCACGAGTCCCTAGGAATCTATATCAAGGACGCCGGTTACGAGGCGGTGGATGTTTTCGACGGCGCGGCAGCCGTCGCGGCAGCCCTCGCGCCGGAGATTGCGCTCG
>CAYNDC010000226.1:0-2620 GCA_964396085.1 uncultured Clostridium sp.
GCTCACAGCCACGGCCGTCACTCTCTTGTGCGCGTTTGGTCAGCTACATCCCCGTTCATCGCCTGTAATCCAGTATTATAGCGGGAAAGCGCGCGTCTGTCAACCGCGGCAACGGCGATCGCCTGGGGTTTTGCCCCAAACGCCGCTTCAGGCCACATACCCTAAGAGCCCAACTGTATGTGCACGATACGCAACAATGGAATTCCAAAGGGCTGTGCCCTTTGGTGGCGGTGCGGTGGCAGAGCCTCCCCGCGGGTTCAATAAAAAGGGCGGCAAGCGCCGCCCCTTCGAGGAACAAAACCCTTAAATATCCTTCGACCAGAGGCCGTGCAGGTTGCACCACGCATAGGCGCGCACGGGCTTATCGCCGCAGGAAACCCTAAAGCAGGCCTCCGGCGCCCCACCGACCTCGAGGCACTTGCGCTGGCCGCCCTGTTCGGTTTGCAGATAAACCCAACCGATGTAATGCTCGGGCAGCATGGGATGCGCGACGCTGCCGACCTTGACGATTACGCTTTCGCCATCGACCTCGACGGCGGGCACATGCTTCTCCTGGCTCGCGTCCACGGTGTTGGCCTCGAGCAGAGTCATGGGATCCCCACAGCAGATGATGGGTGCCCCGGACGCGTGGATCATGCCCACGAGATTGCCGCAATGCTTGCAAACATAGAATTTCGTATCACACATAACAATAGCCTCCTGTTGTTTGTTTTCATCAGTATAACAAGTGTAAAAGTTCGGGTCAAGCCAATGGCGGCGAAGTGCGACAGATTCTGCCAAAAAGCGGGGAGCCGAACGCGCCGGTCCCCGCTCATTTCGCTGTTGGTTCGATCAATCGCAGGCGAACACGGTCGCCGCCCTTTCGGCCTTGAGCTCGCGCACCGCCTCGGTAAGCAGGGGCGTCACCTTGAACACATCCCCGCAGATGCCGTAATTCGCAATTTCGAAGATGGGCGCGCCTGCGTTTTTGTTGACGGCGATGATGCATTCGGAATCCTGCATGCCGGCCCGGTGCTGGATGGCGCCGGAGATGCCCAATGCCACATACACCTTGGGGCGCACAGTTTTGCCGGTCTGCCCAACCTGATGGTCCGCGGAAAGCCAGCCGCTGTCGATCACCGCGCGGGAGCCGCCCACAACGCCACCCAGAGCGGCAGCGAGGTCCCGAGCGAGCGCAAGGCCCTGCTCGACATCCTTGCTGATGCCGCGCCCGACGGAGACGATGAACTCCGCCCCCACGAGATCCACGAGCTTTTTGGCGGATTTCACAATGTCGACCACCTCGGTTGCGATATCCGCCTCGGTGAGCTCAACCGGCATGTGCACGATCTCGAGCGCATCGACCTTATCCTCGCAGAAAGCGCCGCGCTGCATCACGCCCGGGCGCACCGTCGCCATGGCGGGGCGGAAGCGCGGGCAGACGATGGAGGCCATCAGGTGGCCGCCGAACGCGGGGCGGGTCATCTTGAGGTTGCGATCCTCAAGATCGATGGTCATGTTGGCCACGTCGAGGGTGGAGTTTTCCTTGAGGAATTCGAGGTAACGGGGCACGTCCACATCGAGGTGCGTGCAGTCGGCGCAAAGGCCGGTGTGCAGGCGCGCCGCGCAGCGGGGGCCCAAGTCGCGCCCGATGGTGGATGCGCCGATGAGCAGCACCTCGGGGCGATAGAGGCGCACCGCATCGCACACAACCTTGGCGTATGCGTCGGTGGTATAGTCTTTAAGAAGCGGATGCTCGCACAAAATGACCTGATCCGCGCCGTAGCCCGCAAGCTCCCGGCAGCAGCTTTCGACCTTGCTGCCCAGGAGAAGGCCGCAAAGCTTGCCGCCCAATTCGTCCGCGAGCTTGCGTCCCTCGGAAATGAGCTCGAAGTCCGTGGGCATGAGCTTGCCCTCGCGCTGTTCACAGAACACCCAAACGTCCTTAAACGCGCCGATATCCATGCTGTTGTAAGCCATGATCTCTCTCCTCCCCCTCAGATGATGTTCTTGGCGGCAAGAATGCCGACAAGCTTTTCGCAATCCGCCCGCTCCGCGCCTTCGAGCATCGTCCCCACGCCCTTAGGCAGCGGGGTGAATGACTTGAAGATGTTCGTGGGCGAACCTTTGAGGCCGATCGTGGTGGGATCGATCAGCGGCTCATCCTTGAGCGCTTCGTAATCAAACGTGGTGATGGGTTTTGCGTAGCAGGTCATAATGCCCGAAACGCTCATGTACCGCGGCGTGTTCAGCTCCTTGATGCAGGTGATCAGGCACGGCGTTTTGACCTTGACGGTCATGTAGCCATCCTCGAGCATGCGCTTGACGGTGAGGGTATCGCCGGTCTTGTGCAGATCGGCGCAGTAAGTAACCTGCGGGAGGTTGAGCTTCTCGGCGATCTGCGGGCCGACCTGGGCGGTGTCGCCGTCGATGGCCTGGCGGCCGCAGAGCACGATATCCTCGGGTTCGAGGCCGATCTTGTGGATGGCCGCAGCGATGATCTGGCTTGTGGCATAGGTATCCGAGCCGCCGAACTCGCGGCTGGAAATGAGCACGCCTTCATCCGCGCCCATGGCGATAAGCTCCCGCAGCATCTTCATTGCAGGCGGGGGGCCCATGGAGACAACGATGACCTTGCAGC
>CAYNDC010000227.1:0-2524 GCA_964396085.1 uncultured Clostridium sp.
AGCTGTTCGATTACGGCTACGGCCCCTTCCGCTGGGTTTGCCTTTCCGGGAAACCCGAGGACCTCGATGAAACCGACCGTGCGGCGATGGCGTGCATCAACCCCGAGCGCCGCTTTCAGGACCGGGACAACTGGGCCTGGATCCGCGATGCCAAGGCAAACCGCCTAGTCGTGGGCACGCAGGCGCGCATCCTCTACCAGGATGCCGAGGGGCGCACCCGCATCGCGCTGCGCTTCAACGAGCTTGTGCGGGAGGGTAAGATCGGCCCTGTCATGCTCGGGCGCGATCATCACGACGTTTCCGGCACGGATTCCCCCTTCCGCGAGACCAGCAACATCAAGGATGGCTCCAACGTCATGGCCGATATGTCTGCGAGCTGCTTCGCGGGCAACGCCGCGCGGGGAATGAGCCTGTGCGCGCTGCACAACGGCGGCGGCGTGGGCATCGGCAAGGCCATCAACGGCGGTTTTGGCCTCGTGCTCGACGGGAGCGCGCGCGTAGATGAGATCATCCGCTCTGCCATGATGTGGGACGTCATGAGCGGGGTGGCGCGCAGGAACTGGGCGCGCAACGAAAACAGCGTGAAGACCGCCTTGGAATACAACAAAAAGAACGAGGGATCGGCGCAAATCACGCTGCCCTACCTCGCAGACGATGAACTCATACAAAAATGCGTAGACGAAAGGATGAACGAACATGGAACGAATCGTTGAATGCGTGCCCAACATCAGCGAGGGCAGGAATCAGGAGATTATCGACGCCGTGGCGGGCGAAGTGCGCGCAACCCCTGGCGTTGCGCTTCTGGGCTGCTCGAGCGATGAAAGCCACAATAGAACCGTCATCAGCTTTTTAGGCGCGCCGGAAGCGGTGCTCGAGGCGGCGGTGAAGCTTGCCAAAAAAGCGGCCGCGCTCATCGATCTCACCTGCCACCACGGCGAGCATCCGCGCATGGGCGCGGTCGATGTGATCCCGCTCATCCCCATCCGCGGCATAACGCGGGAGGAGACGGTTGCGCTCTCGAAAACCCTTGCCGCGCGCGTTTACGAGCAGGCCGGCATCCCCGTTTTCCTCTATGAGGATTCGGCCAGCGCGCCGCATCGCGCAAACCTCGCCGCCATCCGCAAGGGTCAGTTCGAGGGCATGGCCGAAAAGGTTCAGCTCCCCGAGTGGGAACCGGATTTCGGCGGCAGGGCCATCCACCCCACGGCGGGCGTCGTGGCCGTTGGCTGCCGGGCGCCGCTGGTCGCATTTAACATCAACCTCTCCACGAACGATGTTTCAATCGCCTCCGCCATCGCCAAGATCATCCGCCGCTCCTCCGGCGGGCTTGAGTGCGTGAAGGCGCTGGGCATTATGCTCGAGGAGCGCAACATCGCGCAGGTGTCTATCAACATGACCGATTATACCCGCACGCCGCTTTACCGCGTGCTGGAGTTGGTGCGCGCCGAGGCCAAGCGCTGGGGCGTGCATGTCGTGGGCACGGAGATCGTGGGCCTCACGCCCATGCGCGCGTTGGCGGATTGCGCCGAATATTACCTGCAAATCGAGAATTTCAGCGCCGATGAGCAGATTCTGGAGAACTACATTGTCTAGGCATACGCTCGTTTATCACATCGGCCTGCTCCAGACGCCCGAGGGGACGACCCCTCGCTGCGGCGCGGCGCAGGGCGAGACTAAAAAGCTCAAAAACGCGGCTGTTCTCATCGAGGACGGCATCATTCGCGCGGTGACAGGCGATGGCGAGCTGCCCGCCTGCCCGCAGGACACCCGCAGGATCGACGCCGAGGGCTGCCTTGTGACCCCCGGCCTCGTGGATGCGCACACGCACCTCGTTTTCGGCGGCTGGCGGCAGCACGAGATCCCGCTCAAGCTGCGCGGCGCAAGCTACCTTGATATTTTAGAGGCGGGCGGAGGCATCCTCTCCACGGTCGAGGCGACGCGCGCCGCCTCGCAAGAGGAGCTCTACGAAAAGAGCGCCGGTTTTCTCGCCGAAATGCGAGCCCACGGCGTGACGGCGGTGGAAATCAAGAGCGGCTACGGGCTTGACACGCAAACGGAGTTGAAGCAGCTTCGTGTGGTACGCCGCTTGAAGGATGCGGGCGGGATGGAGGTCATCCCCACCTTTTTAGGCGCGCACGCACTGCCGCGTGAGTATGCCGGCCGGGCGGACGCGTATATTTCCCTCTTATGCGAGCAGATGATCCCCGCCGTTGCGCGCGAGGGGCTTGCCGAATACTGCGACGTCTTTTTGGAACAAGGCGTGTTCGACGTCGTGCAGTCCCGTGCAGTGCTCAACTGCGCCCTTCGCCACGGGCTACGGGCAAAAATTCATGCGGATGAAATCGCACAGCTGGGCGGCAGCGCCCTTGCCGGGGAAATCGGCGCCGTGAGCGCGGAGCATCTTATCGCCACACAGGAGGACGGCATGGACGCGCTTGCCCGTGGCGGCGTTACGGCTGTGCTTTTGCCCGGCACAAGCCTCTACCTCAACAAGGAGTACGCCCGGGCGCGGGAGATGATCGCA
>CAYNDC010000228.1:0-2523 GCA_964396085.1 uncultured Clostridium sp.
GAAGCCCACTCCGCAGCCGTTCGGGAGCGGATTTCTAATATGTCTGGCGGCCTTCACCGCCTGACGGAGCCCGGGAAAGTCAGGCTCGAAACGTGCCTTGGGCCGTTTCGCCCAATCCGTCATTTTCAGCGGCATGACGGTGGTCCCTGGACCGTGCGCGGGTGGCGCTCAGCCCTGCCTTTGCTTATGCTTGGGATCCTCGCAGATCACCATCACGCGACCCTTGCGGCGGATGATCTTGCATTTGTCGCAAATGCGCTTCACACTGGGTCTAACCTTCATTTTCAACGCCCTCCTTAATTCTTTGCGCGCCACGTGATGCGGCCGCGCGTGAGGTCATACGGGGACATCTCCACCGTAACTTTATCTCCCGGCAGTATTCGAATGTAATTCATCCTAAGCTTGCCGGAAATGTGCGCCAGTATCTTATGCCCGTTCTCGAGCTTCACTTCGAACATCGCGTTCGGAAACGAATCCGTAACGATGCCCTCGATCTCGATCACATCTGATTTGGACAAGCTATCCCTCCTTCATGTTCATGGTCATGCTCGAGCGCCTTGCGCAGCGCCGCATCCGCCGTCCCGCCCGGCTGGGCAAGTATCGCGCCGATATCGGCGAGTGTAGCGTTTTCAAAGGCGAGATGCATGGGCTTCTTGCGCTTGGGCTTTGCGATCTTGCGGGCGTCACCGTCTGCGATGAGCACATGGGCCTCGTCGGCCATGCCGATCACCGCGAACCGTTTGCCCTTGTCGTGTCCCGCCTTGGAGCGCGCGATCCTGCCTAAGTATTCCTCCATCTTCTCACCTCACAGCGTTAGAATTTCCGCTTCGCCCTCGGTGATGGCGATGGTATTCTCGTAATGCGCGCTCAGGCTTGCGTCCGCCGTGACGATCGTCCAGCCGTTGGCCTCCTGGAGAACCCGAAAGCCACCGAGGTTTATCATAGGTTCCACCGCGAGCGTCATGCCGGGACGAAGCTTGATGCCGCGTCCGAGCCGCACATCGGTAAAATTGGGCACCTCCGGCGGTTCGTGCATGTCGCGCCCGATGCCGTGACCCACTAAGTCGCGCACCACGCCGTAACCGTTTTGATGCGCGTGCGTTTCAATCGCACGGGAAATATCCGATATATGGTTGCCTGCCTTGGCCTGGGCGACGCCCAGGAAAAAGCACTCCCGCGTGACCTCCACAAGCCGCATCGCTTCCGCGCTCACCTCGCCTACACAAAACGTACGCGCGGCATCGCCGTGATAGCCATCCAACTGCGCCCCCACATCCACGCTGATGATATCCCCGGCCTTGAGCCGGTACCCATCCGGAATGCCGTGCACGACCTGCGCGTTAACGCTGGCGCAAATGCTCTTGGGGTAGCCGTTGTATCCGAGGAAGGAGGCCTGCGCCCCACGGCTTTTGATGAAGGCCGCTGCCAGTTCATCCAGTTCGAGCGTGCTCACGCCGGGCTTTGCGTTTTCGCCCAGAAGCGCGAGCGCGTCCCGCACAACGGCGCCCGCGGCGCGCATCTTTTCGATTTCGGCCGCAGTTTTTATGGTAAGCGCGCTCATCACAACGCCTCCAACAGCGCATCGATCTCCACTTGGACCATATCGGGCGTGCCATTGGCGTCGACCGTTTGCAGCAGCCCCGCCTTGTGATAAAACTCAATCAGGGGTTTCGTCTGCCGCTCGTATACGGCGATGCGGTTCTTTACCGTGTCCTCCCGGTCATCATCGCGGATGTAGAGCGCTTCGCCGCACCTGTCGCAGTGCTCCCCCGCGAAAGTCGCGGTATGGAAGCTCGCGCCGCAGCCCGCGCACATGCGCCTGCCGCTGATGCGCCTGACGATCACCTCTACCGATGCATCGAGGTTTATGACCATGTCAATGTCCGAAAGAGACTGGAGCGCCTGCGCCTGCGCGATGGTCCTCGGGAATCCGTCAAAGAGGAACCCCGCGGCGCAATCGGGCTTTTTGATGCGCTCCGCGATCATGCCCAGGATCACGCCGTCCGGGACGAGTTCGCCCTTTTCGACATAGCCCCGAGCTGCAAGCCCCAGGGGCGTCCCTTCGCGCATTTCAGCCCGCAGCATATCGCCCGTGGAAATGTGCGCGACGCCAAACCTTTGGCTTGTAAGCGCCGCCTGGGTGCCTTTTCCGGCACCCGGCGGGCCGAGGAAAATGAGCTTCATGGCGCTATCCTCAACCGAGGAAGCCCTTATAATGGCGCATGAGCATCATCGACTCGAGCTGTTGGCTCGTCTCGAGCGCTACGCTAACCATGATGAGGATGCTTGTCGGGCCAAAGGACGAACGCAACCCGAATGCGCCAAGCAAAACCGTGGGAATGATCGCCAGAGCCGTCAGGTAGACTGCGCCAAAGAGCGTGAGTCGGTTGCTGATCTTCTGGAGATGCTCGCCCGTGGGCTTGCCCGGACGGATGCCCGGGATAAAGCCGCCGTTTTGCTGGAGGTTTTTGCTGATCTCCACCGGGTTGAAGGAGATCGTCGTGTAGAAGTATGCGAAACCCA
>CAYNDC010000229.1:0-2523 GCA_964396085.1 uncultured Clostridium sp.
AGGGCACCATCGAGGAGAGCGAAAAGGAAATGATCCAGAACGTGTTCGAGTTCGATGACGTTTCCGCAGATCAAATTCTCACGCACCGCAGGTATGTGGATTTGCTCTGGTCGGATGAGAGCGATGCGCAGTGGGCGCAGATCATCCACGATACGCGCCACAGCTTCTACCCTGTTTTAGGAGAAAACGGGGATGACGTCATCGCCATCCTCGATGCGAAAACCTATTTCCGCCTCGATGACCGTTCGCGCGAGGCCGTCATGAAGGAGGCGGTGCAACCCCCGTATTTCGTGCCGGAATCCATGAAGGCGGATGATCTTTTCCGCGAGATGAAACGCACGCGCCGGCATTTCATGGTCGTCATGGATGAATACGGCGGCATGTGCGGCATCGTCACGATGAACGATTTGATCGAGGAGATCATGGGCGACATTTCCGAGGAACCGGAGGATGAGGCTGACGCCATCGTCCCCACCGGGGACGGCGGCTGGATTATGCCCGGCGGCGTGCCGCTCGATGTGATCACCGATGAGCTTGGCGTGGAGCTCCCCAACGACGAATTTGATACCCTCAACGGCCTCATCTTTGATGCGCTGGGCGCCATCCCCGAGGACGGCGTCACCTACGAGCTGAGCGCGCATGGGCTTGACATCCGCGTGCTCGAGGTTTGCAACCGCCTCGTGGAAAAGGCCGAAGTGCGGCGCAGCGCTCCCGAGCCGGTCGGGGCGCAATAAGGGCGCTCCTGAGTGAACGCCCGCTAGCCGGCTATTTACATAGCTCATTTGCGGGGGTTCACCCCCGCACCCCCACCAAGGGGCACTGCCCTTTGGAATCCCTTCGTTTTGGTTTACTTAAAATACTTCGGTTCTTAGGGCAGGAGGTCTCGAACGCACCCCCTGCGCCTACGCCTGCGCCTCGACGATTTTGCGCGCGGTATCGCGGCGCAGCTCCTCGCGAAGCGCCGCGAGGTAGGGGGAGAAGGCAGCCTCGTCCTTGCCGTAGGAGAGGTTTTCGCGGTATTCAAGCGGCAGCCAGGTGTCGATATCGGCCTCGTTGTGCTGGAGAACGGCCTCCATTTTATCGAGCGCTTTATAAATGCGCGCCTCCTCGGTGCCCATCGCTTCCATCTCGGCAAACAGGGCCGCGAGCTCGTGCCGGTACGGTTCGGGCAAGGAGGCGATAAAGTCGCCGAGCGCGCTCTTTTCGGCCGCTTCATCCGCGTCCGTTTTGAGGAAGGCGGGCACGTCGCCGGTGAACGCCTCGCCTATGTCATGCACGAGGCACATGAGAAGAATCTTATCCATGTCTGCCTTGGGGAACTCGTCGCGCATGAAATAGGCCATCAGCGCCAGCCGCCAGGAATGTTCCGCCACGCTCTCGTGCCGCCCGTCGGAGGTCCACGAGTGCCGCGTGTTGCGCTTGAGCGCCTCCAGGGTATGCATCAGTTGAATGAAGCTTTGCCGTTCCATGCCGTCCTCCCGAGAAATGTGTTTATGCGTCGCCGTATTTGGCGTTTTCGCGTGTAAGGTGATCTGCGTTTGTCTCTTGTGCGATAGGATAACAATAGCATATGGCGCGGCGGAAAACAATGCGCACGCAGCAGCTTCCCTCGCAATGACGGGGATGCTGTGGTATCATAGGCATGCGGCCCCCTGGGGCTGACGATAACGTGGGGGAAAGAAAGCATGCAAATCGCTTTGGCGGGGATGGACGATCTGCCGGATCTCCTCGCCCTGCACCGGAAATACCATGTCGATACCATTGACGCGCGCGAGAAGGCGGATGGCTTTGTTACCACCAATTTCACGCCGCAGCAGCTTGCCGCGCTCGTCCAAGTCGAGCGCGGCATCACCATCGCCCGGCACAACGGCGCGCTCGTGGGCTATGCGATGGCGGCCTCCTGGCAGTTCTGGTCGGCATGGCCGTTTTTTGCCAACATGGTCGAGCTGCTACCCAACTATTCCTTTGAGGGGCAGCCTCTTCGCGTGGAGGATTCCTATCAATACGGGCCGATCTGCATAGACGCCTCTGTGCGCGGCAGCGGTGCATTCCAAGCGGTGTTTGAGGCGTCGCTCAAAAGCATGGCCGGGCGCTATAGCGTGATGGCGACCTTTATCAACCAAATCAACGGCCGTTCCTATGCGGCGCACACGCGTAAAGTGCCCCTGCAAACGCTCGGCACGTTCGCCTATAACAGCAACAATTATTATCTGCTCGCCTGTCGAGTCCCCGCACCCCCTGCGGGCAGCGCACGAGCGTAGAGGCAGGCCGGGTCGCTCTCAGGCGATCCAACGCTTTGGCTTGTCACAGCGCGTGCAATCAAAATTGCCCGGCAGCACATTGGGCGGACAAAGAGGGCGGCCGAAGCCGCCCTCTTGTTGCGTTTGTGGTTAAACGGGAGTTAGTTGAGTTCCGTGATGCCGTCGATGCGGAGGCCGAAGTACGGCGCGCTGCGCAGCTTGGACTCGTAGAAGATGCCGTTCTCGATGGCCTCGCCCGTGTCGCCCGCCCAGTCGCCGTCGG